>JAPOZF010000668.1 GCA_026706165.1 Gemmatimonadota bacterium | reverse complement strand
GAACTGCTCAAGGGGTCGCTGAAGACCTTCCTCAACGCCTTCACCTACCCCGACAAGACCTGTTATCCGGTCGCCAGCCAGAACCTGCAGGACTTCTACAACCTGATCGACGTCTACCTCGACGCCGTCTTCCACCCGCGCCTGACGCCGCAGGTCCTGCAGCAGGAAGGATGGCACTACGAGGTCGAGGAGGCCGGCGGCCCCCTGGTTTTCAAAGGGGTGGTTTTCAACGAGATGAAGGGGGCCAACTCCTCGCCGGACCGGGTGATGGCGGAGTACGTGCAGCACTCGCTGTTCCCCGGCAACACCTACGGCGTCGATTCCGGGGGCCACCCGCGCGAGATACCGGACCTCACCTACGAGCAGTTCGAAAGCTTCCACCGCGACTTCTACCACCCGGCCAACGCGCGCATCTACTTCTACGGCGACGACCCGGCCGGGCGCCGCTTGGAGCTGCTCGAGGAGTACCTGGGCGAGTACGAGCCCGCCGGGATCCGGTCCGCCGTCGCCTGGCAGCCACCCTTCTCCGGTCCGCGGAAAGTCGAACGCACCTACGCTGCCGGTGAGGAGGGAGAGGAGAATGGCCGCGCCAGAAGCATGGTCACCGTCAACTGGCTGATGCACGAGGAGATCGACCCGGTGACCGGTCTCGGGCTGCAGATACTCGACCACGTGCTGCTGGGGACGCCGGCGTCGCCGCTGCGCAAGGCGCTGATCGAGTCCGGCCTCGGTGAGGACCTCTCCGGCATCGGCATGGAGACCGAGCTGCAGCAGTTCTTCTTCTCGATCGGACTGAAGGGGGTGGCCCGCGAGGACGAGGAGCAGGTCGTCGAGCTGGTGCTGCGGACTCTGGAATCGCTGGCCGGGGATGGGATCGACAGGGAGACGGTGACCGCGGCCCTGAACACCTCGGAGTTCCGCCTGCGGGAGAACAACACCGGCTCCTACCCGCGCGGTCTGGCGCTGATGCTCAGGGCGCTGACGACGTGGCTCTACGACCGCGACCCGTTCGCCCCCCTCGCGTACGCCGAACCCCTGGCGGAGGTCAGGCGGAGGGGGGAAGCCGGCGGCTGGTTCGAGCAGCTGATCAGGCGCCACCTGCTCGACAACAGCCACCGCACCACGCTCTACCTGCGCGCCGACGAGGAACAGGCGCGGAGGGAGGAGCGGGAGGAAGAAGAGCGGCTGAGCCGGGCGCGGGAGGGTATGAGCGACGGACGGCTGCGGGAGATAGCCGCGGAGGCGGAAGAGCTGGCGCGGCGCCAGCAGCTGCCGGACGATCCCGCCGATCTGGCCAGGCTGCCGCGCCTGACCCTGGAGGACCTGGAACCGGAGATCGGCACCATACCGCTCGAAAGGGGAGAGATCGCGGGCGCTCCCGCCCTGTTCCACGACCTGTTCACCAACGGCATCGTCTACGCCGACGTCGGTTTCTCGGTGCGCGCGGTGCCGGAGCGGCTGCTTCCCTGCCTGCCGCTGTTCGGGCGCGCCCTCCTCGAGATGGGCACCGAAAAGGAGGATTTCGTCCAGCTCGCGCAGCGCATCGGCGCCCGCACCGGGGGCGTCTGGCCGCATACCCTGGTATCGTCCCGGCGCGGCTCGAAAGAGGCTGCGGCGCGGTTCTTTCTGCGCGGCAAGGCAATGGTCGGCCAGGTCGGCGACCTCGTCGACATCATGGGGGACATCCTCAACACGGTGAACCTCGACAACCGGGAGCGGTTCCTGCAGATGGCGCTCGAGGAGCGCGCCGAGCAGGAGGCGGGCCTGGTGCCGGGGGGGCACGGGGTGGTCGCCCTGCGCCTGCGGGCGCAGCTCGACGAGGCGGCGTGGGTGTCGGAGCAGATGGAGGGGGTCAGCTACCTCTTCTTCCTGCGGCAGCTGGTCGCCGACATCGAAAACGACTGGCCCGGGGTGCTCGCCCGGCTCGAGGAGCTGCGCAGCCTGCTGGTGAACCGGCGCACCCTGCTGTGCAACGCCACCCTGCCCGACAGCGACCGCCCCGGTTTCGAGAGGCAGCTCGCCAGGCTGGTGGAAGCGCTTCCGGACGCCCCCGCGCAAGAGGCGGCCTGGGAGCCGCGCTACGAGCGCAGGTGCGAGGGGCTGGTGATACCGGCGCAGGTCAACTACGTCGGCAAGGCCGCGAACCTCTACGAGCTCGGGTACGAGCTGCACGGCTCGGTCGCGGTGATCACCCGCTACCTCCGCAACACCTGGCTGTGGGACCGGGTCCGCGTCCAGGGCGGGGCCTACGGGGCTTTCTGCTCGTTCGACCCCTTCTCCGGAATCCTCGCCTTCGCCTCGTACCGCGACCCCAACCTCGGCGGGACCCTCGCCAACTTCGACAACTCCGGGCGCTTCCTGCGCGAGGCCGATCTCTCCGAGGAGGAGCTGACCAAGGCGATCATCGGGACCATCGGCGACCTCGACGCCTACCAGCTGCCCGACGCGAGGGGGCACACCTCGATGGTGAGGGAGCTGACCGGACTGGACGACGGCTTCCGCCAGCAGATGCGGGACGCGGTGCTGGCGACCACGGCCGCGGAGTTCCGGGCCTTCGCAGACGTGCTCGACGAGGCGGGAAGGAGCGGCCGCATCGCGGTGCTGGGGTCGCGCGACGCCCTGGAGGCGGCCAACGCAGGCGGGCAGGCCCTGGAGCTGGTGCCGGTGCTTTAGACCCCTCCGGTTCGGTCAGGCATCGGAAGGGGCGGCACCCATGTCGCCGTCCACGGAAAACCACACCGCCCCATCCCCGAAGGGCAAATGAAAAGGCATCGTCACGTTCGTACGGGTTTTCGTGGAAATCGTCGACGAACTCCGCGGCCACGAACAGATGGTTCCCTGCATCGTGCCAGGCGAGCCAGACGCGGAAGTCGAATGACGACGGGTCGTATGAATCTCCCTCGAGAAGGGCGAAATCGAGCGGCGTCAACGCCGGCTCGCCGAGGACGTCCGACCCGTCGTCGACCAGACCGTCCCTGAGGTCGATGCGGTCCCGCATCTCGTCGGTCAGCTCGATGAAGGGAAACACCCGGTCCTGAAGCTGCGCCTCCGGAAAACGGGTCGTTGCCAGCAGGGAAACTGCAGTTTCTGACAGAAGCGTCCGCATCCCGAACTCCTTTTCTGCGGGGACCGATGGCGGTCCCATGCCTCCCTGATGGTCCGGTGAGCCAGGCTGCTCCAACTCAAGGGAGGGCCTCGACCCTTCGCTGCGGACCCGCAAGGGAGCGGGGCCATTCCCCGATCCTCCGATCTGCGGGATGCCTGGATCCGGAGACTACAGAGCGGACTCGGCGCGGGCGACGAAATCCCTGGCGCCGGCCGCCAGCCAGGCCCCCACCGAGGTCAGGACCACCCGCGCGCCGCGGCCGACGTAGTCGGCGACCTGGTCGTTGTTGGTGGTGCAACCGGCGACCCGCCCGGCGGCGTTGATGCGCGCGAGGGCGTCGGTGATCGTGTCCTGGACCTCGGGATGAGCGGTGTCGGCGTTGTGCCCCATCGACTGGGCGAGGTCGGTGGGGGCCACGAAGAAGACGTCGATGTGATCGACCGTGAGGATCTCGTCGAGATTCCCGATCGCCTCGATGTCCTCGATCAGCACGATCAGCAGCGACTGATCGTTGGCCTCGGCGAAGAAGTTGTCGACACCGTACCCCTGGCGGCTGGTGTACATGCCGCGCTTGCCGGCAGGCGCGAACTTGCCGCCGTCGACGACGTTCTGCGCCTCCTCCCTGGTGTCGACGTGGGGGACGCAGATGCCGATGGCGCCGCAGTCGAGGGTGCGGTAGATCAGGGCCTGGTCGTTCCGGTTGACGCGCACCACCGAGGTCATTCCCCAGATGTCGCAGGCGCGCGTCAGGTCGCCGAGCCGCGAGGCGTCGGCGGCGCCGTGTTCCCCCTCGAGCCAGACGCCGTCGAAGCCGTTGGGCCCGAAGGCGTCGATGCCGTCGGGGTCGGACAGGCCGCTGACGATGCAGGCGACGCCGCCGTCGGCGAGCTTCTGCTTGATCCGGTTCGGTCTGATTTTCATCTCGGTGTTCTCTCCCGGTATATGGTGGTATTTCAGCGGATCTCGATCTTCCGCCCCGTATCCGCGCTGTCGTAGAGCGCGTCGAGGATCTTCATGAACAGGTGCGCCTCCGGCACGGCGACCTCCGGCTCCGTTTCCCCGGCCACCGCCATGGCGAAGCGCTCGATCTCGTGGTAGAACGGGGACGCCCCCTCGGGTCCCTCGGTATGGTCGATATCGGATTCCTGCGGGATCTCCTCGCGGCGGTACCCGTCCCCGGTCCGGCGGAACACCGCCTCGTTCGGCGGCGAACCGGGGGCGCGGCCCAGCCCGCAGCGGGCGTTTCCGGCGATGGCCCCCTCGGTGCCGTGCAGCTCGCAGGTCCGCGGCGTGTCGCAGTGGCTGGAGTTGCTGCAGTCGATCTGGATCGTCCTGCCGCCGGCGCAGCCGAGCAGGCCGCTGAAGTAATCTTCCGAGGGGCCCTCCGGGCCGTCGTACAGGGCGTGCAGGTGGTGCTTGGCGGCGAAGGCCCACTCCGGTTTCGGACAGCCCATCCACCACCACAGCAGGTTGAGGTCGTGCGACATGTGCTGGGCGAGCACGCCCCCCTTCTGCCCGTACACGTGCAGCCAGCGGTTGGCCCCGGTGATCGTCCCGGGCGGGCTCGCGTTCTTGCTGAAATAGCGGCCGTGGTAGGGCTCGCCGATCGTCCCTGAGTCCACCGCGAGGCGCACGGCGCGGTTGTGGGGATAGTGGCGCAGGTAATAGCAGAACTGGAGGACCCTGCCGGCCTCCTGCGCCGCCGCCTCCATCTCGAGGATCTCGCCGGCCCGGGTCGCGTGCGGCTTCTGCACCAGGACGTGCCTGCCCGCGGCGAGGCTGTCGATGACCATCGGCGTGCGAATGCCGGGCGGGACGCCGAGATAGACCGCCTCGACGCTCCCGTCGCTCAACAGCTCGCGGTAGTCGGAGCAGCGGCCGGGGATGGCGAACTCGTCGGCCAGCGGATCGCGGCGCCCGCTGTCGGGATCGGCGATCGCCGCGCTCTCTACCCGCTCCATCTGCGACGCCGAGAGCGCCGCCTGCCTGCCGGTGAACCCCGCCCCGGCGATGCCGAGCCGAAGCGGCCGGCTCACGGGGGTTGCCTGTCCGCCGGAGCCGCCATCAACAGATCGTCCCCCGGTGATGCCCGATGCCGTTTCCCGGCGGCGGGTCGCCGACCCAGCGGTTGTCGATCGGCTCGGAGGCGAGCTGGTAGCGGGAGTCGGTGGAGATGCGCAGGCGGCCGGTCTGGTTGTCGTGGGCGGCGTGCATGGTGTACATGGTGAAAACGAGCAGGTCGCCCATCCTGTAGCCGGCGGTCAGCCAGCGGCCTCCGAGGTCGGCGCGGGCGTCGATCGGGTCCTTGCCGTAGGGGCCGAGAGTGGTCCACTGAATGCGGTTCCTCTCTTCGCCGGTCAGCTCGCGGTTCTCCGCCTTCGCCGCGGCGATGATTTCGGCGGCCTCCCCGGAGTTCTCGCAGTACAGGTTGACGTCGGCCTGGCCGTAGGTCGCCTTGAGCTCCTCCTGAAGGTGCGAGCCCTCGAGCAGCATCAGCCCGCCCATTTCGAAAG
>JAPOZF010000139.1 GCA_026706165.1 Gemmatimonadota bacterium | reverse complement strand
CCTTCGGGGTCGCACTGCTTCGCGAGCGCGGCTTTCCCGAGGAGCTCTGCCGGGCAATCCTCGGGCACGCTTCCTACGCGGGGGTTCCCCGCGACACCCCGGTCGCCCGCTCCCTGTTCGCCGTGGACGAGCTCTGCGGTTTCCTCGTCGCCTGTGCGCTGGTGCGCCCTTCGCGAAGCCTGGGAGACCTGACGGTCCGGAGCGTCAGGAAGAAACTCAGGGACAAGGCCTTCGCCCGCGGCGTCGACCGCGGGGAGCTGGCCCGGGGGGCCGAAGAGCTCGGAGTCGACCTCGATGAGCACATCCTCTTCGTGATCGAGGCGCTGCGGCCCGAGGAAGGAAAACTCGGGCTCGGCCGGTCCGGAGAATCTGCTCCCGGTCCTTGACGCCGCCTGCCGGTTTCGCTTTTTCCGGCTTCCGACCGCATCCCATCCAACCCCACAACCTTTGGAAAACCGTTCATGGCAAAGTACCGCACCGCCATCATCGCCTGCGGCGTCATCGGCCGCGTCCACACCCGCGGCTGGCTCGGGGTACCCGGGCGGCCTGTCGAGATCGGCGCCCTTGCCGACACCAACCCGGACGCCCTGCGGGAGTTCGGGGACTTCTTCGGCGTCGGCGGGGAGCACCGCTACTCCGACTACCGCGAGATGCTCGACAAGGAGAGGCCGGACTTCGTCGATGTCTGCTCCTGGCACCAGCAGCACGCCGAGATGGTCATTGCCGCGGCGGCGCGGCGCCCGAAGGCGATCCTCTGCCAGAAACCGATGGCCAGCGACCTCGGGGAGGCCGACCGCATGCTGATGGCCTGCAGGCGCAACTTCGTCAAGCTCGTCATCGCCTTCCAGCGCCCTCACCACGCTGTCTGGCTCAAGGCCCGCGATCTCCTCGCCGAGGGGGTGGTCGGAGAGATCAGGCGCATCGAGCTCGAGTGCGGGGGCAACATGCTCAACACCAACTCCCACAACATCCGCCTCGGCCTGTTTCTGATGGGAGACCCGCGGGTCGAGTGGGTCGTCGGTACGACCGAGCGCACCGCCGACACCTACGAACGGGGCCTGCCGGCGGAGGACTCCACCCTCGGGATGGCCGGGTGCAGCAACGGGGCGACGCTGCTGATCTCGGGCGGGGATATCGCCACCGGCGACCTCGGTCAGGGCTGCCGGGTGCTGGGCTCCGAAGGGATCATGGAGCTCTCGATCGGACGCAAACCGGACAGCGAGATCCCTTCCGACGAGGGGATGTACTCGCCGGAAGGACCTTCGGCCCGCTACAACGCCGAGTTCGGAACCGGCCGCTACCTCAATGCCTCGACCGGCGGCTGGAAGGAAATCGAAGCGCCTTTTCACGACTCCTGGGCGCACCAGTGCCAGGAGGCGATCGACTGGGTGGAGGGCCGCATCGACGACCCGATCAGCGGCGGCGAGCACGGCCGCGCCGTTCAGGAAGTGATGATGGCCCTGTTCGAATCGGCGCGGAAGCGGCAGCGCATCCGCATGCCCCTCAGGACCAAGCTCAACCCGCTTGCCCACATGATCGAAAACGGCGATCTGCCGGTCGAATGGCCCGGGTACTCGGAGGTGCGCTCCGGCATCGTGCGCGGCGAGGCGATGTCGTGGCACGATTCGCAAGCCTCCTGAAGATGGGCGGCAAGGCACCGGAGGAGACCGGGATGCCCCCCGGGAAAGCAGGGAGCCGGTGAAGCTCGGTTTCTCCACCTGGGCCATGCCCGACCTGCCGATCGACACCTCGGTCCGGGAGCTGGCCGCCCTCGGCTTTCAGGGGGTCGAGATCACCGTGATTCCGCCGTACTCGACCGAACTCGACACCCTCGGCGCCGCCGAGCGGCTGCGCATCCGCAGGCTCTACGACGACTGCGGGGTGGAGATGCCGGCGGTGGCCGGGCACGCATCCCTGCTGGCCGCGGGGGACGCCCACGCCGAGAACTGGCGGCGCCTGACCAAGGCCGCCGACCTCTGCGTCGATTTCGCCGGCCCGGATGGACCGCCGGCGCTGAACACCACCCTCGGCAGCAGCATCGACAGCTTCGAACAGCAGCGGGATCTGATTGTCGAGCGCACCTGCAGGCTGACCGAGTACTGCGCCGCCCGCGGGGTGGTGTTGGCGATCGAGCCCCATTCCGGGGACGGCCTGCGCGACCCGGAGGAGTGCGTCTGGCTGCTCGAGGCGGCGGCCAGCCCCTTCCTCCGGCTCAACTTCGACATCAGCCACTTCAACATTCAGGGCCTGCCGGTGGAGCGGACGGTTCCTTTGCTGGCGCCGCTTTCGGTCCACACCCACGTCAAGGACGAGCGCGGCCGGATTCCCCGGTCCGACTTTCTGATTCCCGGGGAGGGGGAGTTCGACTACGTCGGGTACCTGAGGGAAATGCGGAAGGCGGGGTACGAGGGGTACATCACCGCGGAGATCAGCATGCAGGTGCAGCGGCGCCCGGGTTACGATCCGCTTGCCGCCGCGGCCATGACCTACGACACCCTGGACGCCGCCTTTCGCGAGGCGGGCATCGAGCGCTGAAGCCTGCCCTGCCTGCCTGATCCCGGGAGTCCACGGGGTGCAGGCCCGTCGGGGCCGGGCCCTGCCTCACTCGACCGCAGGCCGGCGTCTCAACAAACCCGATGCCGTGATCCAGGTTCGGCGCCTGGATTTCAGCCGCCGATGATCATCCCCTTGGGGTCGTGGCGCAGCTTCAGGTGCTTGGGGTCCTCGTCTCTTTTGCCGCTCCTGATCCGCTCCATGTAGCTGGCGTGGCGCCGGGGCATCTCCGACTTGCGCCAGCGCAGGAAGGCGCGTTCGCAGCGGTCGCGGTTGCCCGGTGAGGCCGCCGCGGGAACCTCGATCGTCCCGAAGGTCACCGCAGTTTCCCGCCGCGACAGGCTGACGATTTCTCCCTTGCTGACGATGAGGGTCACGCCGACGTTCGCCTCGACGATCGGCACGCCGTTCTCGCGCGCCCGCGCCAGCACCGCCTTGTCCTGTTCCTTCGAGCGCGGGCCGAAGGAGGGGATCAGCAGGTACTGCGCCCCGTCGAGGACGGGAATGCGGGCGATGTCGGGGTTCCAGCGGTCGTTGCAGATCAGGAACCCGCAGCGCCCGAAAGGGGTGTTGCAGGCGCGGCTCTTCTTGCCGAGGCGGTTGAACCACCAGGACCGGTGGGAGCCCTCGGCGAGCTGCATCTTGTGATACCTGCCGCGGATGCGGCCCGTCTGGTCCATGAACACCGCGCAGTTGAACACCTGCCTGCCGATGCGCTCGGCGAGCCCGAAGGCCAGGCAGATCTCCAGCTCCCGCGCCAGCTCGCGAAAGCGGCCGATCACAGGGCTGCGCATGGTGAGGGCCACCTCCTTCATCCGTTCCGCCGGCTGCTCCCCGGAAATGATCGGGGTGACGACGTACCCTTCGAGGACCCCTTCCGGGGCTACGGCGAGTTGGGCGCCGCCGGCCGCGGCCTTGCGGAACATCTCCTCCAGCCGGTCCGCGTTCTTCTGCAGGCCGAATTTCTCGGGAACGAACGAAATGGCGGCCGCGGTCACTTCCTGAAACATGGAACCCTCCTCGAGGTTCGGCCGGCAGCGGGAAAACAGCCCTCTTGCCGGCCGGCATTGGGGAAAGATGGCATACCGAACGCGGTCGGCGCCAGCGGTCAGGAGGCAGCGTAGCGCCCGACCGCGTCCATGTCGAGGGTCACCCCGAGCCCGGGGCCGTCGGGAACCTGCACGGAGCCGTCGACGACGGGGAATTCCTCCTGCACGCAGTCGTCCTGCTTGGCCCAGAAACCGACGAAATCGTGGGGCCGCGACAGGCTCGGTCCCGCGGCGCAGACATGCAGTCCGAGGGCGTTGTTGATTCCCAAACCGACGTACTGCGTCCAGCAGGGGAGGCCGAGTTGCCCGGCCATGGCCGACAGCCGCACGGTCTCGACGGCCCCCGGCGCCCCGATGATGGCGTAATCGAGGGCCTCGGCCGACCACATGGTCAGCAGCCGGTCCGCCCCGGTGTGCTCGGCGACCGGAAAGCCGATCCGCTGCCGCAGGCGCCGCCATTCACTGAAGCTGTCGCCGTGAGCGCCGGTGACGATCGGCGACTCCAGGCAGTCGAGGCGGTGTCCTTCGAGCCGCCTGGCCATCTCTTCGGCCGCCCACACCTCCTCGAGGCGGCGGCGGATGTCGGGGCGCACATCCATCTCCGGCAACTCGCGGTGAATGGCCTCGACGCGGTCGACGACGTAGTCGATGCGCTCGCTGAGATGGGGCGTCCCGACGATGCACTTCATCTTGTAGGTGCGGAAGCCGCGCTCCCAGCCCCAGACCGCGTCCGCGGCGGTGTTCTCGACGGTCTTGTACCCGGTGCAAAGGGTTACCGGTACCCGGTCCCTGACGGCGCCGCCGAGCAGCTCGGAGACCGGGCATCCCAGCACCTTGCCGCGGATGTCGAGGGCGGCGCACTCGTACGCCTCCGCCGCCAGGGCCCCGGCGGGCAGCCGGGACTGCCCGAGAGGATCGAGCCCGATCCAGCCTTCGACTGCGGAAGCAAGGGCGGCCCGGTCGATTCCGCGCAGGGTGAGCTCTCCGAGGCCGTCCACCCCTTCGTCGCAGCGCACGACGACCAGCAGGTTCCCGTCCCGGCGATGGGCCGGCATGCCGTTCTCCTCGTCCGACCATGCCCAGGGCCGGTCGGGGACGTGCACTTCGTACAGATCGACAGCGGCGATTTTCACGATCACTCTCCTCTTCAGGCGGGCCGGGTCATGCCGCGGCCACGGTGAGCCGGCGCAGTTTCTCCTCGTCGAGTTCGACACCCCATCCCGGGCCCTCGAATGGGTAGAGGTGGCTGGCCTCGGCGCGGATACGCTCCCTCGCAGGCGACTCCATGTACAGGACCGGCCCCATGGGGTCGCACGGCAGCGAGAGGTTGGGCAGCGTGATCCCCACCGCAACCTGGGCGGCGGTGCCGATCGTAGATTCCTGGTCGGTGCCGATCAGGCAGCGGAACCCGGCCGCCTCGGCGACCGCGGCGCTGCGCCGGATGTACGTGGGGCCGGAAGAGACGCAGGCGATGTTGAAGGCGGTGCCGGCACCCAGCTCCACTGCTTCCCGCGCCTGTTCCAGCGTGTCGATGTGGAGACTGACGGGAAGGTCCCAGCGCCTGGTGAACCCGGCGTTGACCCGCATCGAGCGGCTCGGATGCTCGAAGTGGAAGGGGTCGTGGTGGCGCAGGACCTCGGCGTAGCGCAGGGCCGTGTCCCAAGCGTCGAAACGCAGCGACATGTCGATCGACTTCAGGCGGATGCGGTCTCCGAAACGGCTTTTCATTTCGGTGAGGAAGCGGTCGTCGAGCCGGCTGTCGCCGGAGGCGTAGTAGCGGAACAGGTGGTGGCCGAGGTCGACGATCCGCTGCAGGAATCCGGCGGACTCCTCGAAATCCCCGGCGACCTGCGTGCCGAAGATCGGGTAGCAGCAGTACAGCCTGTCGCGCAGCTTGCCCCCCATCAGCTGGAAGGCGGGAACGCCCCGGGCCTTGGCGTTGAGGTCGTAGAGGGAGATGTCGACGGCCGAGGCGAGGTGGGCGTCGCTGACCGTGCTGCCGAACCGCTGGGCCCGCATCAGCTCGTTTATTTCGGTG
>JAPOZF010000339.1 GCA_026706165.1 Gemmatimonadota bacterium | reverse complement strand
GGCCCGGGGCGCCCGGCGGCCCCTGGCGGGGTGGACCGACGGGGTTTTTTCGGGCGACGCCATCGCCCGCATCGAAGCCTCCCCGGTAGAGCTGTTTCTGAAGACCAACACCGTACCGATGCCGCCCGGAACAGGAGCGGAAAAGATCGAGGCGATCTCGGTCGCGCGCCTTTTCGGCGATGCGATCAAGGCCATCCATCACGGGGAGTCTGTCAGCCGCCTGCTCGACTGACGGAGCCGCCCCAAGCCCTTGAGGATCACATGGCGAGCAGATTCAGTATCATCTTCGAGTTGTGGGCCTTTATGCAGGTGCGGAAGAAGTGGTGGCTGGGACCGATTTTCGCCACCCTTGTCCTGCTCGGGATGCTGATCGTCCTCACCGAGGGATCGGCGCTTGCTCCATTCATTTACACGCTTTTCTGATGGTGGATCGACTCCCGGATCCACAGTCGCTCACCCACCTTTCCCGCCTCTTTGACTGCCGGAACCCGGGAGGCTTATGTTAATATGTAACAGTAAGTTCCGTCATTTTTTCGACGCCCTCCCCGCAGCGATACGGCCCCGGGATCAGCGGTCGAACACCTATGGACAGTGTCGGTAAGGCCGAGGTCGATCGCTTGACTGATTTGATCAGGGACATCCCCGACTTTCCGAAACCGGGGATACTTTACCGGGACATTACCACCCTGCTCAAAGACCGATCCGGGTTGAGGGCGGCGGTCGCGGCGATGGCCGCCCCTTTCGGCGCCCCCGAGGTAGACATGGTCGTCGGGGTGGAAGCACGCGGCTTCATTCTCGGGGCTCCTATCGCGGTCTCTCTCGATTGCGGGTTCGTTCCGGTACGGAAGTCCGGAAAGCTGCCTGGAGACGTTGTCGGGCAAGAGTACGAACTGGAATACGGGACCTCGGAGGTGGAAGTACACCGCGATGCCCTGCACCCCGGGGACCGGGTGCTGATGGTAGACGACGTTCTCGCAACCGGCGGCACAATGGCTGCGTCCTGCCGCCTGCTCGAACAGCTCGGGGCAAACATCGCCGCAGTCAGTTTCCTGGTCGAGCTGAATGCTCTCCGGGGGCGCGACCGGCTCGGCCGGTACCGCGTCGAGTCTGTCATACAATATCCCGATTGACGACAAAGGTGCCAGATGGCAAAGAGCGAAAGACCTACCAGGGCAGAGCTCGAGGAAGACCGTTTCGTCGAGTGGATCATGCAGGCCGCGGACTTCCTGAAGGAGCGGATGCAGTTCGTCATCGCCGCCGCCGCAGCGGTGGTGGTGATCGTCGTGCTGATCACCTACATGCGCAGCGCCGAGGAAAAGGCACGCCTGGAAGCGTCGGCGAAGTTCGGCCAGGTTCTGATAGCGGACGCGAACGGGGAGGCAACGCAGGCGATGGAGATCGCCGAACACCTGATCAGGGAAAATCCCGGGACCCCCGCGGCGGCCCAGGGAGTGGTCTACCTGGCCAACCGCTACTTCCACCAGGGTCGGCTCGACGAAGCCCAACGCCTGTACGAAACATACCTCGAGGACTACGGGGATGTGGACGTTCTCGTGTTCGCAGCCTGGAGCGGTGTAGCGGCCTGCATCGAATCGCAGGGACAATTCGCCCGGGCGGCGCAGAAATACGAGCAGTTTGCCGACCGGCACGATGGACAGCAGGGGGCACTGGCCCTGATGAGCGCTTCACGCTGTTTCGCCCTGGCCGGTGACACCGCGGCGCAGAAGAAGGCTCTGGGCCGAATCGCGCGCGATTTTCCCACCTCTCCCCTTGTCGCCAAGGCCCGCGAGCAACTGAGGAGGCTGTGAGCAGGCTGCTGTCAGCGGAGAAGGGGTGATGACCAACAAGCTCAAGGTCTTCGCAGGAAACAGCAATCCCGACCTCGCGGCGAGAATCTGCGAATCGCTGGGGGTGGCCCCGGGGGGCCTCGAGATCATCCGTTTCAGCAACGAAAACCTCAAAGTCAAGATCTGCGAGAACGTCCGCGGCTGCGACGTCTTTTTCATTCAGACCTCCTGCGCTCCGGTCAGCGAGCACCTGATGGAATTGCTCATCGCCCTGGACGCTTTGAAGTTCGCTTCCGCCGGACGCATCACCGCGGTATTGCCATACTACCCGTATTCGCTCGCCGACAGCAAGGACGAACCCCGCATATCGGTCGCCGGCCGGCTGATGGCCGACCTGCTCACCGAGGCAGGCGCCGACCGCATCCTCACCATGACCCTGCACAGCCCCCAGATCATGGGGTTCTGCAGAATACCGGTCGATCAGCTCAGTGGGGTTTCAACCATTTGCGAAGACTTTCGCAGCAGGGAAATAGAGAATGCCGTCGCCGTCGCACCGGACATCAGCCGCGCCAAGGTCACCGAGGGATACGCGCGTCATCTCGGGTTGCCGCTCGTAGTCCTCGACAACCGGCGAACTCAGGAAGGGGAGGTCGGGGACATCGGCGCAATCGGTGACGTCGAGGGAAAAAATGCCATTCTTTTCGACGATGAAATAATAACGGGGGACTCCGTAATTGCGGGCTCCGAGGCTTTGGTAGCAAGGGGCGCTGAAACGATCTACGCGGGATGCGTGCACGGCACCCTCGCTGAAGCCGCTCTCCCCAGGATCGACAAGTCCATACTGGCGGGGTTGACGGTGACCGACACGATCCCGCAGGCTCCCGAGGAAGACCACTCCAAACTCACCGTCTGTTCCGTGGCCGACCACTTCGCCAACGCGATAAAGGCGATTCACGAAGAGACTTCCATCAGTGCTCTCTTCTGACTACCGGGGTGGCTGCAACATGCCTCTCAAGCCGGGTTTCCGTGGGGCAGTCCCCCCGGATCGTCGCTGAAACCGTTCGGTGAAATACGCCATCCTCGCTGACGTACACGCCAACCTCGAAGCTCTCGAGGCGGTGTTGATCGCCGCGGAAAAAGAGGGAGCCGATCACTTCGTTGCCGTCGGGGACATCGTCGGCTACGGTGCGGACCCGGTCGCCTGCGTCAACAGACTGCGGGAGCACGAGTTCGTGTGCGTGCTCGGGGATCACGACCAGGCCCTTGTCGACAGCAGACAGTCCCGAAGCTTGAACGCCTTGGCCCGCAATGCGATCCTGCGTTCACGCGATCTCGTTTCCGAAACCGAGCTCGACTACATCCGCCACTTCGGCTTCCGGCACGTTGAATTCGATGCTGTTTTCGCCCACGCAAATCCGGTCCGGCCCGAGAACTGGCTGCACCTGGTTCTGCACCGGGACATCTCCTGGTGTCTCGAGCGGCTGGACTGGAGGGTCGCCTTCGTCGGCCATACCCATTACCCGGGGATCTATTGCCGAACCGGAGGCCAGGTGACCTCGCTCACTTCATCGGAAGTCTCGGTGGGACCGCATCGGTATCTCGTCAACCCCGGGAGCGTCGGACAGCCTCGGGACGGGGACCGCCGGGCCTCGTACGCACTCTGGGATGTTGACTCGGAGTATGTCCAGCTGCGCCGGGTCGAGTACCCCGTCGAGAGGACGCAGGATAAACTCCGCCAGGCTGACTGGCCCGAATACCTGGCCGAGCGTCTCGGAAGAGGGGAATAGTAGAGGATGAGGGGCCTTGTGCTGCGGGTTTCCGGGCTGCAATCGACCGTAGAGGCGGATGGCAGGAGCTGGCAATGCGAGCTTCGAGGCCGGATGAAATCCGGGCCGCGGGAAATCCAGTCTCCGGTCGCTACCGGGGACTGGGTGGAATTCGAGCCTACGACCGAATCTACCGGCGTTATCGAGGAACGCCATCCCAGGCATTCAAAGCTTTCCCGTGCGATGGCGGGAAGGCGGCCATGCGAACAGATTCTCGCCGCCAATGTCGATTGCTTCGCCGTGGTCGTCGCCGCCCGTCAGCCAGCCGTCCGCCCGGGGTTCATCGACCGCGCCTTGGTAATGGCCCAGGAAGGAAAGGTCGAGCCCCTGATCTGTCTCAACAAAATCGACCTCTTGAAGGACCCGGGAGTGCATGAAGTAGTGCGCATCTACGGGGACCTGGGATACCGCGTGCTTCTCACTTCAGCAAGGACGGGGGAGGGGATCCACGCCTTGGCGGAGACGCTGGCTGGCCGCGTGTCGGCGCTAGTGGGACAGTCCGGTGTCGGCAAATCGACAATTCTCAACTGCATCGATCCGAGCCTCGACCTATCTACGGCCGGGCTGATGAAAAGGCACGACCGCGGGCGCCATACCACGACGACCGTTCACCTTCACAGGCTGCGGCGCGGCGGTTACGTCGCCGACACCCCGGGCGTCAAGTCACTGCAGCCGTGGGGGATCAACCGCCGACAGCTCACCAGGTATTTTGTCGAAATGGCGCCCTTGGCCGGGCAGTGCCGGTTCCGGGACTGCACCCACATCCGCGAGCCCGGGTGTGCGATTCGCGACGCGGTGGAGTCCGGGAGGATAACGGGCGTGCGCTACGAGGGCTTCAAGCGCATCCAGGAAAGCCTTCCCGAGCCGACAGCCGAATGTCGGAACTGACGATAGATGCATTGCTGAAACAGTACGGGCGCCCGCTGGGCCTGCGTCTGCTCGCCGGGGACAAGGGGATGGGACGCACCATCAACAGCGCTGACGCCAATCGTCCGGGGCTGACCCTTACCGGTTTCGTCGAGATCTTCACATTCGCCCCGGTCCAGATCCTCGGCAATCTCGAAATCGACTACCTCCGCAGCCTGCCTCCGGACCGGCGCCTGCAGGCATTGGAAATCATCTACCAGTTCGAACTCCCCTGTATCGTGGTGACCGGCCGCGGCCGCTTGCTTCCCGAGCTGAGAATCCTTGCAAACAAGAACAACATCCCCCTGCTCAGAACGGAATTCGACACAACCAAGTTCATCCACCTCCTGCACTTCTACCTCGATCCTGTCTTCTCTCCCCAGGTCACCATGCACGGCACCCTCGTCGACGTCCACGGAGTCGGCCTTCTCGTCGTCGGCCGCAGCTCCATTGGCAAGAGCGAAATCGGCCTCGACCTGGTGGAGAGGGGGCACCGTCTGGTCGCCGACGACACCGTTATCATCACCAGGCAGGCCCAGGGCATCCTCGTAGGACGCAGCCCTGAGCTGTTGCAGGATCACATGGAGATCCGGGGAATCGGCGTCGTCGACATCAAGAGGCTGTTCGGAATCGGCGGCACCCGCCGGCAGAAGAGGGTGGAAGTGATCGTGACCCTGGTAGACTGGCAGGCGGATTTCGACTACGAGCGCATCGGGATCGACGACAAGGGCAAGCTTATTCTCGGGGTCGAGGTCCCGGAGATCACCGTGCCGATCTTCCCGGGGAAAAACATCACCGTGATTGCCGAGGCAATAGCCTTCAACTACCTGCTGCGTCTCGACGGCTATCACGCTGCCCAGGAGTTCAACAAGCGGCTGATCAGAAGGATGCAGCGCAAGAAGCGGGGCGATTCCTGAACCTCCCACACTCTCCGATGCGCGTTGATCTCACCCGGGTCCCGGGATATTTTCCACCGGATCTCCAGGCGTTCAGCCTCCTTCCCTTTAATCCGGCTCGCAACCGTTCATTTCCCAGAGCAGGTCGATGCCCCACCCGGTGTTCGAGCTGGCCATCGTCGGCTCGGATCGCATCGCCGAGCCCGAAGCTGCAATTCGAAAGCAG
>JAPOZF010000762.1:272-5691 GCA_026706165.1 Gemmatimonadota bacterium | reverse complement strand
AGAAGATACCCACGACGCGGATATTATGCTAGTTATTTCTGAGACTATACACTAGATGTGCATGGCCGACTCCTCGCCCGTGGTCATCTTCTCGCGCGGCATCAGGCCGCCGACGAAGTTTCCGTAGATCTCCTCGTTCCACCAGCGGCCGTTCCGCCCCATTGCCCGGCACCAGTGAAAGCCGTAGGCCTCACAGGCAAGGCTGTACGGATCGGCGCTCGTCAGGCGGTCGGCGGAGTGGTGGGACAGGCCCCAGTTGTCGATCAGATGGTGTAGTCGTTGTAGGGTGGGTACGGCTCGGACGCGGTCCAGGCGGAGGCATAGCTGATCCCGTCCCAGGTGCCCCAGACACCCATCGCCTCGTGGCCCTTCTAACGCGGCACCAGCTGGCGCAGGTAGCGCTCGACGTACACCCGCCACATCCGGTGGTCGAAGTTGTGGGTCATGCTGCCGTGGGGGGAAAAGTCCCCGGCTGCGTCCTTCTGCACGCTGCCGTCCCGCCAGACCGCGCGCATGCCGGGGTGCTCGCGCAGCATCCAGGCCGGAGCGGCCATATGGGAAGCGGAGTGTCGAGCCACACCTTGAGCCGGTGTTTCGCCGCGGTGTCGAACAGCAGGTCGAGGTCGTCGAACTCGTAGCGGTTTGGCAGGGTCTCGACCCAGTTCCAGCTGTACCAGACGCGCACGATGCTCATGCCGGCGGCGCTGATGCGGCGGAAATCGCCGTCCCAGAACTCCCGCGTCGGCGTCGGCGGCCGGTAGTACTCGGTGCCGACGGGAAACGGTTTGTCGAAAACCGCCCCGTAATCCCTGCTGCGCAGCTGCATCCAGGTGTTTTCCGCGGTCACGGCCTGCCCCCCGGGCTAGTCCCCCGGCGCCGTTGCCAGCAGGCCGCCGTCGACGGCCAGCGATACCCCGGTAATGCAGCCCGCGGCAGGCGAGCAGAGGAAGGCGACGGCGCGGCCGATGTCCTCAGGCGTACCTCGTCGTCGCAGCGGCACTGAAGAGAACAGGCTCTCATCGATGCTGCCCCTTTCCGGAGGCGGCGTCCCAATCACGTGGTCGGTGTTCATGTGGCCGGGCATGACGGCGTTGCAGCGGATGCCGTGCACGCCGAGGTCGACGGCCATGCTCTCGGTAAGGCGCAGGACTCCTGCCTTGGCGGCGCCGTAAGCCGTGTCTCCCCTCCAGGCGCGCTCCGCGTGAACGGAGGAAGTGCTGACGATGCAGCCGCCCTCCCCCTGCTCGACCATGGCCCGGGCGGCCTGCTGGCTGCACAGGAAGAACCCCTTCAGGCCGACATCGAGATTGGCGTCCCAGTTCTCCTCGGTGAGCTCGAGAAACTGCTGTCCGGTGCCACCGTAGGGGTTGTTCACGAGGATGTCGATGCGGCCGAAGCGCGCGAGGAAGCCGGCGAACATGGCCTCGACCTGGGCGCTGTCGGAGATGTCGCCGGCAAAGAACGCCGCTTCGCGGCCGCGCTCTCCGATCAGGCGCAGGGTCTCCCCGGCGTCGGCGTCTTCTACAAGGTCGTTGATGCCGACATCGCAGCCGGCCTCCGCCAGCGACAGGGCGATTCCCCTGCCGATGCGGCGCTTGCCTCCGGTTACAAGTGCTTTCTTGCCTTCCAGTGAATGTGGATCAGGCATCGTATGCTCCTTCGGCTTTGGTGGGACAGATCCCTGTTTCGCTATCTTCAGGGGGCCTGCGGACGCGACGCAGGCCTGCGAATTTCCAAGTCACGAAAACGCCGGAGCCGACATGCAGACCACCGACCGACATATCGACTTCTTCAAGGAAGAAGGGTACGTCATCGTCGAAGGAGGACTCACCGACGCCGATCTCGAGCCCCTCATCCAGGACCACAACGCCATTGTCGACGAGATTGCCCGCGATCTCCACGACCGCGGCGAGATCGACGACCTCCACGAGGACGAGCCCTTCGAAACCCGCCTCGCCAGGCTGGCCGACGACTGCGACCAGGTCAACGGCTGCCCCGATATCGGCGTAACGCGGCGCCGCGCCACCTTCGAGTTCCTGCGAAACGACAACCTCGTCGATCTCATCGAGCCCTTCATCGGTCCCGAAATCAGCTGCAACGCGGTGTCCCACGTGCGCCCGAAGATGCCCTCGACCGACGTCGTCTTCCACCAGGACGCCGTTTTCACCACCCGGGAAGCGGCCGGCATCCTGCAGGTGACGGTCTGGGTGCCGCTGGTCGACGCCACCGAGGAGAACGGCTGCCTGCAGGTGCTGCCGCGGGTGCACCGCAACCGCGTGGTCTACTGGACCTACAACCGCGACCTCCCCGACGTCGAAAAGGTGACGCTGCCGATGAAAAAGGGAGACGTGCTGTTCGTGCACAAGCTGACCCCGCACGGCTCCGGCCCCAACCACACCGACGCAGTGCGCTGGAGCATGGATCTGCGGTACCAGAAAACCGGGGAACCGTCGCCGCGGCCGGAGTGGCCCAGCAGCGTGGTGCGCAGCCGCCGCGACCCGGCATCGGAGTCCCGCTACGAGGACTGGCGCGACCAGTGGGCCGCGGCCCTCGAAAGGACCCCGAAGCAGATCCACTACGAACGGCCTTCGGAGCCCCTGCCATTTACCGGGGAGATGTATTTCGCCTGACCTATGGGTCACCATGCCCCCGGTCATTGGGCTTTTAACCTAAATCCGCCGCGGAAATTATCTCATCATAAATGGAGGAACCATTTTGCTACTCAGAATTCTGGCTTGCCTGACGGCTTTTGTACTGACTTCGCAGGTTGACGCTCATCAACAGAAGGAGCCCTGGGTAGCGTTCGGCCTGTCTCTTCTGATTCCCGAGCGGGACAAATCTACAACGGGGAGTACATATCCAAGGGATTGTTCCACACCTCGACCGCACTGTTGGGCATCCAATTTAGGGACAGTGCTGAGGAGGATGACGGTAAGGATTGGTTGGGTCGAACTGTGGATCATGATGATGATAATTGGAAAGAGGGTCTTGGAGGTCTACTCTGGTTCGGCAGTCATATATGGTCATCAATTGATGCAAAAATCTCAGCCGACAGAATCAATCAGCACAGTCAGAAACCTTACGGGCATCTGCTGGAGTTTGATGGGAGCCGGGTCACCCTCGGCATTGATCCCGTTGTCCAGCCCGACAGATCAGGTGCCAGACTGACGCTCCATTTCTAGTTCGTTTCGCAAGGTGCGGCCAGCCTGGATTCACGTTTGTTTTGAGAGGAAACCCTTGAGCCTCTCGTCTTGAAGAAACCCACCCTGGTCATCCTCGTCAGCGCGGTCATCGTCGCCATCTCCATGGGGGCCCGGCAGTCGTTCGGACTGTTCCTGCAGCCGGTTACGGAGGTCCTGTCGACGGGGCGGGAGACCTTCAGCCTGGCCATGGCCCTGCAGAACCTCCTGTTCGGCCTGCCGCTGGCGGGCATGCTCGCCGACCACGTGGGGCCGCGCCGGGTGGTGGCCGCCGGGGCTTTCCTGTACGCGGCCGGCTTTGTCCTGCTCGCCCTGGCTGCCGCTCCCTGGCTGACCTTCCTCTCTCTCGGAGCCCTGATCGGGTTCGCTCTCAGCGCAACGTCCTACGTCGTTCTTCTCGGCGCCGTTGCCCGGGTGGTACCCGCGGAAAAAAGGGCCACTTCCTTCGGCATCGTAACCGCGGCCGGCTCGTTCGGCACCTTCGCCGTGGTCCCGCTGATCCAGTGGCTGATCGACACGGTATCCTGGCAGGCTACCCTCCTGTACGCCGCGGCAGTCGTGGCCGCCATCGGCTTGTTCGCCATCGGATTCCCTCCGGCCCCGCGGGCAGGAGAAGGGGGCCGAACCTCCGACATCGAGGAAGGCTTCTCCCGCATGCTCGCCCAGGCGGGCCGGCATTCCGGCTACCTCCTGCTCAACGCCGGCTTCTTCGTGTGCGGTTTTCACGTCGCATTCATAGCCACCCATCTGCCGGCCTACCTCGGAGATCACGGGCTCCCCGAGATGGCCGCGGCGACGGCCCTCGCCCTGATCGGGCTGTTCAACATGGGGGGATCCTACCTCTTCGGCCGGCTCGGCGACCGCTACCGCAAGAAATACCTCCTCAGTTTCCTCTACTTCGCCCGGGCCCTGGTCATCAGCGGCTTCCTGGTGGTGCCGGTCACCACCGCGGCAGCCCTGGTCTTCGCCTGCGCCATCGGGTTCCTCTGGCTGGCGACAGTGCCGCTGACCAGCGGTACCGTCGCCCAGATATTCGGTCCCGCCAGGCTCTCCTCGCTCTACGGGATCGTCTTCTTCAGTCACCAGGTTGGCGCCTTCCTCGGGGTCTGGCTCGGGGGCCGCATCTACGACGCCACCGGTTCCTACGACGCGGTCTGGGTGGGTGCCATCGCGCTCGGAGTCGCGGCCGCAATCGTCCACCTGCCGATCCGGGACCGCGCCCTCGGAAGCCTTCCGGCTGCCCCTGCATCCGCCTGACGGCGGGGACCGGGAGTGCTTATCATTTAGGGAACAGCAGACGGATAGGGAACAGCAGACGGACTGCTGGATCCCCACAAGTTTGGGGGATGGAGAAGGAGATGCCGGAGCGCAGACAGAAGGTGATGATTCTCTACCTGTCCTACTCGGCCCTCGACAGCCCGGTCAAGGGATGGACTTTTTACGACGGTACGGGCAAGGGACATCACACCACCGGCGACAGCACCGAACCCCCGTACGAGACCGGACTCGACGCCCTGCTCGACGGGTGGAGGGTGATCCAGTTCCCGCAGCTCATCCCCCCCTACCCCGGCACCGAGTACACCACGTCGTTCCAAAAGAACGAGTTCATCTTCGAGAAACTGGAGGAGATCGACTGATGGCCGGCAAACAGTACCTGCTCAACTCGAAACAGATGGCCGAATTCGTTGCCCGCGGCGTGCTTCAGTTCGACGAGATCGTACCCGACGGGATCAATCGGGCGGTGATCGCCGAGATCGACGGCGGCGGCATTGCCAGCCAGCCCGCGGGCACGCCGTTTTCGAAATGCTACCCCGACCCTTCTCCTGTGGGGAAGATGCTGAGGATGCCGGAAATACACGGGATCATCCAGAGCCTGGTCGGGGCCGATCCCCTGTTCGACCATCAGGCCGTTCACGTCCGCCAACCGAACGAAGGCCATGCCCAGGGGCTGCACGGCGACTCAATCATCGACATGCGCATGCACTTCGACATCCAGCTGATGTACTTCCCGCACGACGTGCCGCTGGAAATGGGCGGCACCATGCTGCTGCCGGGAAGCCACTTCCGCCGCGTCAACGAGCTCGATGTCGGCCGCTACCAGAACTTCCTCGGGCAGCTGCCGATGGTGTGCAGGGCCGGCACCCTCGCGGTCGTCCACCACGGCATCTGGCACTGCGGGCGGCAGAACAGGACCGACCGCGTCCGCTACATGTTCAAGA
>JAPOZF010000762.1:0-262 GCA_026706165.1 Gemmatimonadota bacterium | reverse complement strand
CACCGACGACCTCGACGAAGGTGGGGCGCCGGAGATCATCTACGGCGGCTCGAGCCACGAGGAGGACAGCATCCCGACGATCCTCAACCGGCAGGAACCCTGGTTCGAGGCGGCCGACGGGCGCCTCGAGATCGTCAACAGGATCAAGCTGTGGAGGTTTCTGACGGGCGACGGGAATTTCGACGCCCACTACTGGCTGACGCGGCTGGAGAACATGCCGGAGAACCTGCCCGAAGCGGCCTGACCCCTCTGGGGGCAGTGC
>JAPOZF010000121.1 GCA_026706165.1 Gemmatimonadota bacterium | reverse complement strand
ACGCCGGTTTCGGGAGCTGAGGGTCATGACGGTTCGAGCCATCTGTCGGGCCGCATGCGCGGCGGCGGTCTTTCTCGCCGGCGCCTGCGCCTGGAAACCTTACGCCGGGGAGCTGCGCGCCAGCTCCGAGGAGCGGCAGGCGGGCGGCACCACCGTTGCCGACGACGGCACGGTCACCTTTGTCCGCGACCGCCTCGAGGTGCGGCTGCGGCCGGTCAGCGACGCCGAGCTCGAGCGCCAGTTCGGGGGCGGCGGCCAGGGTCCGGAAAGCGAGAACCCGTTCACCTTCGGGGGCACCCGGGACGTCTACTCCGGCAGCCGCCAGCAGCGGTTCACGGTGTTCCTGCTCGGGATCAAGAACTACCAGTATCCCAAGGTCCGCCTCGACGGGGAGGTCGTCGTCGAAGCGGACAACGGCCGCAAGTACTACGATCTCTCGGAAAGCCAGCTGGACCGCTACTTCCGCGCCTACGCCATCGGCTACCGCGGCAACGAGTACGGGGTGTACAAGGAACGCCGGGCGGTCCTGCAGTCGACGATGTTCACCCGTGCGGAGGTCTTCAGCGGCCAGGAGACGGAGGGGTACCTGCTGTTCGAGCCGTTGCACGGCGACGTTTCGGAGATGACGGTCGTCGTCAGGAACCTCGTGGTCCGCTTCGACTACCGGGGGGAGCCGGTCGAGTCGATCGAGGCGCGCTTCCGCTTCGAGCGCGACCTCGGGCGGCAGTACCCCGACGGCACCGTGGAGCTGTCGGAAGGGGGAGGGGAATGAGGCCGGGTCTCCTGCCGGCCGGACTCCTGTGGCTGGCGCTCCTCGCCGGTTGCGGGAGCCGCGGACAGGAAGAGGGGCCGCTGGTCGAGGTCGGGGAAGAGGGGATCGCCGCGGCCGACTTTCGCGAGTACCGCGACCGCCTGCCGGAGAGCTACCGGTCGCCCGCTGGGGAGGATGGGGTCAGGCAGCTGCTGCAGGCGCTGGTCGACCGCGAGGTCATGGTGCTGGAGGCCGAGCGGCTCGGCTATCACGAGGACCCGGAATTCCGCGCCCGGCGCCAGAGGCTGACCGTCGAGCGGCTCGTGCAGGAGGTGCAGCACGACGAATTCGGCGGAGACCTCCGGGTCACCGAGGAGGAGATCCGCAGGATCTACGAAGAGCGCCACTGGAACAGGAGGATCCTGCCGGCGCACATCGTCTGCGCCTCGCAAGAGGAGGCGCGCGAAGTCATAAGGCTCCTCGACGAGGGGCGGGATTTCCACGAGCTGGCGCGCGAGCGGTCGCTGGCCGCCGACGCCGCCGGCGGGGGGTTTCTCGACCAGTACTTCGCCCCCGGGGATGCGATGGAGAACCTGGTGGAGGGGGTCTACGGACTTCCCGTGGGGGCGTACACGCCGGAGCCGCTGAAGACCAACGACGGCTGGGAGGTGGTCAAGGTCCTCGACGAGGAGGAGGTGTCCCTGGAGCAGGTGCGCCCCCGGCTCGCCCGCGCCGCCCACAGGGAGAAGTTCCTCGCACTGCGCAGGGAGTTCGTCGCGCGCCTGCAGGAGAAGTTCGGGCCTGGAGAACCGGGCGCTTCCGGTTCCGGAAGCGCGGCGCCGGAATCGCTCCTGGTCGCCGAGGCGCGCTCCCGCGGCATGGACCAGTCCCCTGAGTACCTGCAGTTCGAGCGCTCCCTCTACGAGCGCATGCTGATTACCCTGCTGCGCCGCAGGCAGGTCCTGGAGAACATCCCGGTCAGCGGGGAAGAGGTGGAGTCGGCGTACCTGCAGGAGCAGGAGGAGTTCCGCCTTCCGGCGCGCGTCGAGGGAACCCGCCTGCTGGTCGGGTCCGGGGAACAGGGCCGCGACGTCGCCGAACGCCTGCGCGCCGGGGAAGAGCCGGAGGTCGTTGCCCGGGAACTGGGGCTGACGCTGGGTCACATACACATCCCCGAGACCGACCCGGCATACCGGAGGTTCGCCGGCGCCGAGGCCGGCGACGTGGTCGGGCCGGTGGAGGTGCAGTCCCGGTTCGAGGTCCTCCACGTCGATGCCTTCACACCCGCGCGCCTGCGCCCCCTCGAGGAGGTGCGGCACATGGTGCGCCACCGCCTGCGGCTGCGCCGCATCAACGAGGCTTTCGAGACCTATATCCGCGGCTTGCGCGGCCGCTGGGAGGGCGAGGTGACCTGGCACGACGACCGCATCCGCATGCTGGCCGAGGGGGCCTGACACCGATGCCGGACCGGCGCGGACTCCCCCGCTTCCACCTCGCCCGCGGGCTCGCCCTCGCCGGGGCTCTCGCCGTCCTGCCCGGGGCCCTCGGAGCCGGCGCCTGGCGCATAGGGGACGGCGGCCAGCCCTGGAGAACGTTTCCCGTCAGCTACCGCCTCGACGCCGGCGAGGTGTTCAGGCACGACTTCATCTGGGGCGGCCCGCACGCGGTCGAGATCGTCGTCGACGACGACGGCGACGGCCTCGTCGACGAGGACCCGGTCGAGATCGTCGACAACGACGGGGACGGGTTGTTCAACGAGGACCCGCCGGACGGCATCGACAGCGACCGCGACGGCCTCGTCGACGAGGACGGGGTCGAGCCGCAGTTCGACAACGACGGGGACGGCCTGCTCAACGAGGACGGCATGCGCACCGGCGGGGTGGTGTACGAACCGGTCCTGCGCGCCCAGATGGAGAGCCCTCCTTTCGAACGGTACCCCACGCCGGAGGCGGCAGCCGGCGACCCGGAAGGCCGCGGGACCGGCTGGGGCGACGGCGGCGGGTACGGCTGGGGGGACGACGACCGCGACGTCAACTTCAACGAGGACGGCATCGACGGGGTCGACAACGACGGCGACGGCCTCGTCGACGAGGATCCCCCCGGGCCCCCGGTGCCGCTGCCCGGCAGCCTGCTGCAGGTGGTGTTCGCCTACGACGGCGACGGGTACACCGAGGCCGAGCGCCGGGCCATCCCCTTTTCCTGGGACCCGGGCAGCTCCCTCTTCGTCGGAGAAGGGCCCCGCGGGGAGGTCACCGCCGTTGCCGGGGAACGCCGCCTGAATCCCACCGACTGGCTGCGGCCGATCCGCCTCGACGAAACCCGGAACATCAGCCTGCTGACGGCCGACCGCTTCTACAGCGGGGAGTTCTTCACCGATCCGACCAACTCGTCCAACTGGAACTCCGGGACCGGGGGCAGCGCCCACGCCGACGCCAGGGGCCACGGCATAGTGGCCGACGGGGACATCTTCACGGCGCGGACCGCCGTCGGCAGGGCGTTCTGGGGAGGGGGGTACCACATCCACTTCAACGCCCTCTTCTGGCTCGACCTGATCCGCCTGAGGCCGCGCCCCGACTTCCCGGAGCGCACCCCGACCACGTTCGACATCTGGTACGCCGGCGACAGGGAGAGGCATTTCCGGACCAACATCCTTCTCGGTGAGCTGGTGACCAAAATGGACGTCCGCGATCCGATCGTTCCCCGCCAGACCGACCGCATCAGGCCGGCGATCAAGGAGTACCGGTTCGGGGAGGGAGAGGAGTTCGACCCGGTCAAGGCGCGCATCCTGCAGTTCGAGAGCTGGATGTCGTCGGTGGAGTCGTGGGAGCTGGCCGAGTTCCAGGTATACGGACACGGTTACGCCCTCGACGCGTCGTACGCGACCGAGATCATCGACGTGGGCACGGCGCAGCCCCGGTTCCGCCGCTACTTCGACCCGAACGACCCGGACCGGCCCATCGCCATGGAAAAGATCCAGACCTTCGACGGCGACGACGACGGGAGCATTTCCGCTTCCGAGCAGGCTACCGCCATGCTCGCAGGGCAGTTCGACCCCGGGGAGCCCGGCAATCCCGTCACCTGGGGGCGGGTGCGCTGGCACGGGCGGATCGAGGGGGACGGGAATGCCGAGATTCGGGTGCGGTCCGGTTCGACCCTCGATACGCGCATCTACCAGCGCAAGGTGGGCCGGGGATTGCTGTCTCCCTTCGCCGGCTCCCCCATCGTCGCGGACTGGCCGGCCCCGGGAAGCCGCCTCGACGTCACCGCGTTCCTTCAGCTTTCGGGATTGCAGCGTCCGCTGGTGAGGGACCTGCCGCTCAACCTGGAGACGGATCTCGACGGCGTTCCGGGGGGATGGACGCCGTGGTCGGCGCCACTCCCCTTCGCGGCCGGCCTGGTGGAGGCGGATGCGGAATCCGGAGGCGTGGCGCTGCCGCTGCCGCCCCTTCACCGCTACATCCAGTTCCGCGTCGATTTCGAGAGCGGCGAGCACAGCGGAGTCAGTCTCGACTATATCGAGTTCGATTTCGCCGATCCCGTCGTCAGCCGCGGCGTCCTTGCCGAGATCTTCCCGGCGACCGCGGACGCCCTCGGAAGTCCGCTGCCGTTCCGCTACGTACTCAGGCCGGACCTGGCCCCCGGCGATGCCGGTTTCGACCGCATCGAGATCGCCGTGCCGTCCCCCGGGGCCGCTATCGACTCGCTGCTGGTCGACGATCTGCGCTGGGAGCGCATCCTGCCCGCCGCTCCGGACGGCCTCTCCGAAACCGCTGCCTCCGAGTGGATGCGGGAGCGGCTGGCGAGCCGCGCCTGGCTCGACACCGCGCAGGTCAGCGGCGACCGGTTCGCCGCGGCCACCTGGTTCGACCCGGAGTCGGGATCACACAGGCTCGCCCTCAAGACCCGCCTGCTGACCTCGGCGGACTTCCCCCGGGGCCAGGACCGCGAGATCGAAGTGGCCCTGACGACCCCCCTGTTCAGGCTCCTCACCGGATTCGACAGCTGGGTCTCGAACCAGGCCGCCGGGACGGACCTGAAGCAGCCGACCCAGCCCGGCAACGCCTCCGACCGCCTGCCGTCGGATGCGGTGCAGGTTACTGTCCCCTTCGCCGGGCGGGCCCTGGAAATCCGCGGCCTCGCTCCCAATCCGTTCACCCCGAACGGCGACGGCGTCAACGACGCCACCAGGTGGACTCTCGACCTCTTCATGCTGACTTCCGCGGCCGGGGTCTCGGTGAGCATCCACGATCTCGACGGGCGCCAGGTGCGCCTGCTCGAGGAGCTGGCATCGTCAGGCCGGCTCACCGTCGAGTGGGACGGCCGCGACGGGACGGGTGAGCGTGTCCTCCCGGGGATCTACCTCTACCGGCTGTTCGTCGACAGCGACACCGGGGAGGACAACGAGCTGGTGGGAACGGTAGCCGTAGCCTACTAGCCGGGCCTGCCTGCCGGTCCGTTTCCCAGTCCGGGCAGCCGCCAGCCCCGCCCGGACTTTTCCGGCGTTCCAACCGCTGAACAAGCCCCCACCAGTGCGGCGGCGGGGCGTACCGGGGAGCGACCCCTCTGATTTGGCGCGTGTCAATGGTGGCAGAACAATACTGATTTTTCTCTCTCCCCGGTCCGGCCAATACCACTGTTTCCCTACCCTGGCCAATACGCCGAATACTCCCACGGCAAGTACCACCGCAGGCCCTGCAAAGTATCATCCCAGGGCTCCCTGACACCTGCAACTCCAAACCTTGACCGCGGGCCCCAAAAGGCGTGCCTTACCAAACCTTCGGGTAAAGGAGGAGATGTGTCTGTTGATTCTATACGCGAGAGGTATCGCAGGGTGCGCAACCACTCTCTCGAAATGGTGGCGATGTTGAGTGAGGAGGAATTTTACCACCAGGCCGTGCAGGAGGTGAGCCCGCCGGCCTGGAACCTTGGCCACACCAACTG
>JAPOZF010000483.1 GCA_026706165.1 Gemmatimonadota bacterium | reverse complement strand
GCGCGGCATTGCGCTGAAGGACATCGCCACCTTCGGGGAAGTGAATCACGCGCTCCAAGCCGCGGGATTCCAAGTCATGGAAGGGATGGACCGGGACGTCCAGGAGGGACCCTCCACACCTTGGTACAAGCCCATGGAGAGTCGCCACGGGGCGTTGGGTAACGCCTTGCGCAGGCTTCCGTGGGGCCGCAAGGCTTTCCTCGCAGGATCGAAGCTGGCGGAAGTGCTGCGGCTCTTTCCGAAAGGCTCCGCCGAAGTGGTCCGATTCCTCGATCGAACCGCGCAGGCTTATGTCGCGGGGGGCAAGGCGGGAATCTTCACGCCGCTGTACTGTTTTCTGGCTCGCAAGCCTCTTTAAGCCTGCATGACAGGCCGGTCCTCGCCTTGGAATGGAGGGGCATCGGCGATCGTTCAGCGGGGCCGCCCACCAGGACGGAAACGGCCAGGTACGGCAGGTGTCGGGCGAGAGTTACCCGACCTCGCCGGACTCTGCCGTTTCACCCCCGGCGCCGTCCGGCTCAAGTTGCGGATAGAACTGCCGGCAGTACCGGCGGTACTGCCCTATGGGGCCGTCGGCCGCACACAGCCTGGGGACAGGCCGGTACTGCTTCCGTTCCCAGATCACTACATCCTGCAGGACATCCTGTTTCTGTTGGGACAGCAGAATGCGGTTCATCAGCCTGCTGCGAAGCTTCATCGGAAGAAACCCCAGGCCCGAGATGAACCGCCGCGGCCTGCGGATGTCCCGCATCTGGCTGACCAGTGCGAGATCGATGAGAGTGCCGTCAACGGGCGTTGCCAGCACCCACAATCGAGTATCCATACCGATGGTTTTCTCGTGGATTTCGACGAAGGAATACCCCAGTCCATGGACGTGGGTGACGGCCGAGGTTTCGTGCACGAGGTCCTTTACCCCCAGGATCCTGCGGACCCGTTTGAAGTCGAAGCAGCTCTTCAGGTAGGGGCCGTCGACCGTGACCGTACCGACCGGATTCACGTTGTCGTAGCCGTGCACGTAGCGCAGGTGTCCCAGGTCCACTGAGTTCTCGGCGGTCTCCTGGGGATGGCCGCGGAACCGGAGGGTCCTGAATCCCGGCTTCCCCCACTCCGGGCCGCTGGGGGGGTCGTCCGGAAGGTGCCAGTGCGGAGGACGGCCGCCGCTGCCGAACCAGGCGAAGACCATGCCGAGGATCTCTCTGGTCTCGTAAACCTTCAGTTTCGCGGCTTTGGGAGCCGGGGCGTTCGGAGTGGCGACGCACTGGCCGGTAGTGTCGAACTCAAACCCGTGAAACGGACAGACGAGGCGGCCGTCGCACACCTGGCCGCCGACCTCCGGCCCCAGGTACGAACCCAGGTGGGGACATACCGCGTCGGCCACGCAGACTCGGCCTGCCTCGTCGCACCAGGCGACGATTTCCTCCCCCAGCCAGGTTTTCTCGATCAGTTTCCCACGCAGAATGGACTCGCGGGTTGCTACGAAATACCACCCCTCGGGGAACGCCGGCAGCTCGTCGATTCGATTCAAGGCAGGTCCTTTCGAACGACTCCAGGTCATCTCCTGACCACGAGGTTCCCGAAGCCGTCGACCTCGGCGCGGAACTCCGGGTGGATCACGGTCGTGGAATCCTTCTCCTCGACCACGCACGGCCCCGCGACCACACACCCGGCACCCAGCCCGTAACGGTCGTACACCGGGCAGTCCGCGAATCCCCCGCATTCGGCGAAGTACACGGGCCTGCTCTCCTTCCGGGCTCCCGCAGGTTCGCCGCCTCCCTGCCATTCGCGCAGCCTCGGCTTGGCGATCCTGCCGGTCGCCGTCAGACGGTGGGCGACGAACTCGACCGGCTCCTCGGGGGCGCTGAAGCCGTAAGCCCGGTCGTGCTCGCGGTGGAACTCCCCGAGCACTCCGGCGATCCCGGCCTCGTCGAGCCTGCCTTCCGGCAGCGGCAGGGTCAGCTCGTAGCTCTGGCCGACGTAGCGGATGTCGGCCTGGCGCAGGTAGCCGGAATCCCCTGCGGGAATCCCCTCCCGCTCGAGCGCTTCCCGTCCCTGCGCCTCCAGTCCGGCGTACACCGCCTCCACCGCGTCCAGGTCGAGCCGGTCGGCGCGCTCGATCCGCGTCGTCGAGTAGTCCCGCTTGAGATCGGTGACCAGGAGCCCGGTGGCGGAAAAGGTGCCCGGGCTCGCCGGGATGACGGTTGCCGGTATCTCCATCTCGGCGGCCAGGCGGCAGGCGTGCACCGGTCCCGCTCCCCCGAAGGCGACCAGGGCGAACTCACGGGGGTCGTATCCGCGCTGAATCGATACCAGCCGCAGGGCGTTGACCATGGCGGCGTTGGCGATCTCGACGATGCCGTGGGCGGCCTCGACCGGGTCCATTCCCAGGGGTTCGGCGCAGGCGCCGGCTATCGCCCGCCTCGCCGCCTCGACGTCGAGGGGGATCTCCCCGCCGAGAAAGAAACCGGGGTTGAGGCGCCCCAGGAGCAGGTTGGCGTCGGTCAGGGTCGGCTCGCGGCCCCCCTGTCCGTAGCAGGCGGGACCCGGGTCGGCCCCGGCGCTGCGCGGCCCTACCCTGAGCCCTCCGCCGGCGTCCACCCAGGCGATGGAGCCCCCTCCCGCCCCGATCTCCACCAGGTCGATCACCGGGGTTCGTATCGGGTATCCCGACCCCCGCGAGGAGCCGGCGCCGCTGCGGGCGGCCGCCCCGACCTCGTAATCCTTGGTTACCGACGGGGCCCCCTTCTCGATCAGCCCGACCTTGGCGGTGGTCCCCCCCATGTCGAAGGAGATGACGTTCTCCCGGCCGAGGGAGTTGCCGAGCCAGGCGGCCGCGGTCACTCCCGCCGCCGGCCCGGACTCCACCATGAACACCGGTCTCTCGCTGGCCGCCTCGAAGCTGAACACCCCGCCGCTGCTCTGCATGACGAGCAGCTCCGCGGCAACCCCGGCCGCCCGCAGGCGCTGCTCGATGCGCCCGAGGTACTCGGCGACGACCGGCCGGATGCAGGCGTTGATGACGGTTGTGCTGGCCCGGAAGTACTCGCGGAACTCCGGGGCGACCTCAGAGGACAGCGACACCATGGCCCCGGGGAAGCGCTCCCGCAGGATTTCGCCGGCGCGGCGCTCGTGGCCGGGGTTGGCGTAGGCGTGGAGGAAGCAGACGGCGACCGCCTCCACCCCCTCCCGGCGCAGCCGGTCCGCCGCCTCCCCGACCGCGTCCTCGTCCAGCGCCTCGAGGACCTCGCCGCCGGCTCCGAGCCGCTCCGGAACCCCGACGCAGAGGTAGCGCGGCACCAGGGGCCGGGGTTTCTCGAACCGCAGGTCGTAGAGGGAGGGGCGTATCTGGCGGGCGATCTCCAGCATGTCGCGGAAGCCGGCGGTGGTGACGAACCCGGTGCGCGCAACCTTCCCCTCGATGATGGCGTTCGTCGCCACGGTGGTCGCGTGCATGACGTAGGTGACGTCCCCGGGGTCGACCTCCTGTTCGGCGAGGATGCGGCGCGCGGCCTCGCTGAATCCCTCGGCCGGGTCTCCCGGGGTCGTGGGGACCTTGGCGGTGGACACCTCGCCGGTGGCCTCGTCGACGAGGTTGGCGTCGGTGAAGGTGCCGCCGATGTCTATTCCCAGTCTATGAGGCACGGCCGTCCCCTTCCGCGGCAGCGGCGCGCAGCCTGGCGGTCTCCTCCTCGTCCACCCGCCAGCCCTCGGTGTCGACGGCCACCCCGTAGACCTCCCGCGCGCGCTCGAGACCGACCTTGCCCTCGCGCACGTCGGCGAGCACCGCCAGCGGGTCGCGCTCGTGCGCAGGCCCGTACCCGCCGCCGCCGCAGGTGCGGTAGCTCACCACCTCCCCCGGGGCGAGGTCGAAGGTCACCTTCGAGCTCAGCTCCTCGGCCTCGCCGTCCGGGTCGAGCACGTAGCTCGCCCTGCGCCCCGGCTCGCCGCCGAACAGGCCGTGGGGCCCCCAGCGGTCGCGGTCGGCGAGGATGGTGAAGCGGACCTCGTGGCCGTAGAAGCGGTAGTCCCGCCGCAGACCCAGCCCTCCGCGCCAGGTGCCGGCCCCGTCGGAGTCCTCGACCAGCTCGTAGCGCACGACGTGCAGCGGGTAGTTCATCTCCGTCTCCTCGATCGGCGCGTTCTCCGTGTTCTGCCCGTGCGTCTGCACCGCGTCCGGGCCGTCGCGGCCGGCGCGGCCCCCGAAGCCGCCGGCCAGGGTCTCGAGGTAGCAGTAGTACTCGCCGCTGCGCGGGTCGGCGCCGCCGAAGCCGGCGTGGCACTGCATCGCCTTGGTTCCCGCCGGCATGCGCTCGGGAAGGGCGGGGGCCAGGGCCTTGAACATCACGTCGGTCAGCCGCGTCTGGGTCTCCCAGCCGCCGACAACGGCTGCCGGAGCCCGGCAGTTCACCACCGTGCCCTCCGGGGCGTTCATGCGCACCTGGCCGTAGAAGCCGGCGTTGACCGGCACGTCCTCGTCGATCAGGCACTTGAGCGCGAAGGCGCAGGCCGAGAAGGTCTGGGCCCAGGTCGAGTTCACCGGCGCCCGGCGCTGCGGATCGCACCCTTCCAGGTCGAACAGCACCCCGTCCCCGTCGATGACGATGCGGGCCGCCAGGGCCACCGGGTCGCCGCCGAAGCCGTCGTTGTCGATGCAGCCTTCGGCGCGGAACTCACCCTTGGGCAGCCTGGCGAGGTCGGCTCGGGTGCGCCTTTCGGTGTAGGAGATCAGCTCGCCGGTATAGAAGGACGCGGCCTCGGCCCCGACGCGGGAGACCAGGTCGTTGACGCGGCGGATCCCGGTGTTGTTGGCGGCGATCTGGGCGCGCAGGTCGCCGGCGGTCTCCCGCTTCGAGCGGATCTGCGCCAGCACCAGCCGGAACAGGTCGTCCTCGATCTCCCCGGCCCGCACCAGCCTGACCGCGGGGATGATCACCCCCTCCTGGAACACCTCCTGGAAGGCGCCGACGCTGGCCGGGGCGCCGCCGCCGACGTCGACGTGGTGGGCGATGTTGGCGGCGTACCCGAACAGCTCGCCGCCGCAGAATACCGGCGAGATCAGGGCGATGTCGTTGAGGTGGACGCCGCCGGCGTGGGCGTCGTTGGTCAGGAGGGCGTCCCCCGGGCCGAGTTTCTCCTCCCCGTACCGCCTGACCGCCTTGGGCACCAGCTCGACCATCGACCCGAGGTGGGTGGGCTGGGCGAAGCACTGGGCAACCGCCCGCAGGTCCCGGTCGAACAGCACGCAGGAGAAGTCGGCGCGCGTCTTGATGTTGGTCGAGTACGCCGACCGCCTCAGGGCGACGGCCATCTCCTCGGTCGCCTCCACCAGGGCGTTGCGGATCACCTCGAAGGCGATGGGGTCGACGCGGCGGTCGGGGGGACTGGGACCGGGGCGTTCTGCTGCCGACATTATGGACCTTCCTGCTCGCGGTCTCCGCGAGAATGGGTGCGCTGCCTCAGGCTCCCGGCAACGTACTTTCATCCGCCGCAAACGCCAACCGGGAAAGGAGGAACCCTGCCCCTGGATTTCCCGCGCGGGAGACAGCACAGGATCCGCAATCGCTCGCCGGCGGCCGGCGGGTACGACGGAAGGCTCATGAACGACAAGACTGTTCTGAAGAGGGGAAGCGTGACCTTTCCCGAGGACCGCATCCGGATCAGCTGCCGGGCCCCCCGGCCGCGGGGTTTGCGGTTGGCAACGCCGGGTTTCCGGCAG
>JAPOZF010000193.1 GCA_026706165.1 Gemmatimonadota bacterium | reverse complement strand
TCCACTGTGAAGGCATGGAGTACTTCCCCAGCACTCCCGAAGGACATTGGCCGGGGCCCTGTCGTCATCATGCGGCCAGCTACGGCGGTTGCGCCCCCTTCAGGCTGAAAATGAACAACCATGTGAGTCGGCCGGACGACTCGTGCCGGGACGGTTGTTCGCGATACTTTCCGTCGGCCCAGCGGCGCCACGCCACGCACACCGGAAAGCATTCCGTGAGATCTCCCTCAGGCCGCGGTCTGAAAAGGCTTCCAGTCCTCGCCGGCGGCCGCGGCCTGGCGCTCCAGCTCGCTGCGCCAGCCTACCACCTCCCCGGACTTGATGCGGTTGATGTCGAAACCGGCGTAGCGGTCCTCGAGGGTGTCCCCCAGCCTCTGCGATTCCGCCCAGCGGTCCCAGCCGGTCTTCATCCACTCGTGGGGCAGGGCCTCGCGCACCACCGGGTCGAGCTGCCAGGCATGGCGGGCGTCCGCAACCGCCGGCTCCCCGGTGAACGGGCCCTTCCACTTCGACCAGCCGATCGACAAGGTGTTGCGCTCGCGGTCGGGGCGGGTGTGACCGGTGTGGATCGTCGCCCCGTTGCGGATCAGGGCCTCCCCGGCCCTTAGCCGGATCGCCACCTGTCCCGGGAGCGGGTCCTTTCCGTTCCAGCTGGGGGTGTAGGGCACCCCCTGGTCCTTCATCTTCTGCGGCAGGAGGACGTCGTGCTCGAGCGGGGTCCGCCAGCGCTCGTGGCTTCCGGGCACGAGCTCGTGGGCCTCGTCGTCGGCCAGCGCCAGGAACATGCTGACGCCGTCCCGCTTCTCGATGGACCGGGCGTTGTCGGCGCGGATCTCCTCCCAGCGGATTCTCTCAACCTCCTCCGAGTAGTCCTCCGGGGTGTCCCCGCGGACCTCCCGCTGCGCGAGGTAGCCCTTCCCCGTCCCCCACCAGGTCGCGTCCCGGTGCCAGCCCAGCTTGTTCTCGTAGCCCCGGGGGTTGCACCACAGCAGCATCCCCCCCAACACTATGTCCTCGGGCGAGAGCCCGTGGCACCAGGAGGCGGCGAAGCCGAGGGCCTCGGGCGAGCCGTGGAACTCGGAAAAGTCCGGTTCCCCGAAAGCGGGATGGATGAGGCCGCGGATCGCCCACGGCTCCTCCTTACTTGCGCGGTGCACGTACCCCTTCGAGCAGTCGATCCTGCTGTAGCCGTGCTCCGGCCTGACGGCCTCGGTGAGGCGGCGGCCGGCTTCCCGGAGGACGGGGATCCAGGGGCTGCCGGCGAAGTCGTTGATGATGACGAAACCGTGCTCCCGCAAATGGGCGAGCCTTTCCGGGGTTGCCCCGGGAGCGGTGAGCTCCGGCCTGAAATCGGCGTAGCCGGCCTGGTACGGCGACGACTGCGGCTGATCGTTCATTTTCATACTCTCCTTTGACTGTAACTCACAGGAAATGATTCAACCCCAGTTTGGGGACTCCAATCTGTTGGATCGAACGAACCGATAAAAGGCTTCCTCTACCCTGATTGCCGCACCTTCCCATCCTTCCCCCGCCCGGCGGCGGCAACCCTCAAAACCGCGTATGCTCGAAGCGGGCGAACGGCGTCTCGACCCCCAGCTTTTCCGCCTCCTCGACGAGCGCCCGGATGTGGCCGTCGCTCATCGGAATCCCTTTCTCCCGGTTTTCCCGCTCCCACATCCACTCGTTGCCGCCGGCCAGCTCCGCCCGATCCATGCCTGGCGCCGGCCGGGTCCGGCGGGCAGAGCCGATGAAGCGGTCCATTTCGCTCTTCAACTCCTCGACCGGCATGAAGTGGGCAACGTTGACGACGGCGATGAACGAACCCTGGTTCGCCTCCCACTGCGACTCGACGACCTCCTCGCGGTAGACCCCGGGGAACACCGCTCCCAGAGAGCGGATCGCCGCACTCAGCGCCATCGACTTGAAGAACGCGGTCGGCATCCGCGCGAACAGCTCCTCGTCGAAATACAACAGGCCGCCGCCCATATCCATGGTGACGGGCGGCTGCTCCCCCGCGGGAATCGCTATGCTGATCGGAGAAGGATCGACGATGTTGGCAATCGAGTGTTCGGGGCCCAGGCAGGAGCGGTGCGCCGAAACCGCCAGGCCGAGGCAGTCCTGTTCGATCGCCAGACGGGTGTAATTCCCGGCAGAGCCGAAGTGGTGGTGGTTGCGCGTCGTCAGCACGGCCACCCCGCCGGTCCGGGCTTTTTCGATGATCCTTTCAGTTCCGCGCCAGCACGGGAAGTATCCCAGGCCGCCGTCGCCATCCATCACCAGCGCCCCGGGGGCCTCGCTCACGGTGGTGATCCGCGGGCGCGGGTTGATGTCGCCATCCTTGATCTTCTGCAGGTAATAGGGTACCTGGCCGGTCCCGTGGGAGTAGATGCAGCGCCTGTTGTTGCGCGTCAGAATCCCCGCCAGCAGGCCGGCGTCGTCCCCGGACATGCCGACTTTCTCGAAGAGGCGGACGAGAAGGGAATGGATCTCCCCGGCCGGCACGCGAATGCCGTGGTCGGGCGGGTAATTGCGCCGGTTCAGGTTCTTCATCTCCAGAATCGCCGCGGGTTGTGAGGGATTACTCACCGGAATCGACGTGCCCCTCGAATCCCCACCGGCGCAGGACCTCCAGCCAGCGCCGGCGCTGCGGGCTGCCGCCCGGGTTGGCGAGCCATTCGGGGTGCGGGCGCAGCAGCGGAAAGCTGTCGACGAGACCGGCGTGCTGCCCGGCCAGCTCCCGCACCGACGCTTCCTCACCGGGCGTTTCCGGCGCCGCGAAATAGCCGACGCTGCACATCCTGCGATCGCTGCCGCCCCCCCAGCTCGCGTGCCAGACGCGGTTGTCGAAGGCGATGACGTCCCCCGGTTCGGAGCGGGCCGCGAACGCCGGAACCTCGTCGGTGGGCAGACCCTCCTCGTTCGCCACCCCGTCGATCGACTGCTTGAGCGGCAGGGCCGCGATAGCGGAGTGCAGGGGATCCCTGTGGGAGCCGGGAACCAGTCTCAGGGCGCCGGTGTTCCCGTCGAGGGGCTGCAGGTAGAAGGCGAACTTCACTCCGCGGCGGCGCAGGTCCGCGGTGTCGGGGTGCCACTCGGTCTGCTCCCCGTCGAAGGAGTTGGAGTTGGCGTAGTGCCCGACGGCCCCGACGGCCCCGCCGCCGAACAGCTGTTCCGCCGCCCCGACGAAACGGGGATCCTCGAGCAGGCCGGCAAGCCGAGGGGTATCCGGCCCGAGGTTCGACCAGTTGAGCTGCCTGCGCCCCCCCTTCCGGCTCATCTCCTTCCTGGCGCGGGCGAGCCCGAGGTCGAACTCCGCGCCAAAGGCGGCCAGCTCTTCCCGGCCGAGGAAACCGCGCAGGACCACGAAGCCGAAGGTCTCGAACCGGGTCAGCTCGTTCGCGGTGAAGGTCACGGGCCCGCCTCCGTCCAGCGCCGGAAGCTCTCCTCGTCGACGTTGCGCCCGCTGACGACGATCACCACGTCCCCCTCTCCGTCGAGATCGACGGCCCCCTGGAGGGCGGCGGCCGCGGCGATCGCCCCCGAGGGCTCGGTGCGCAGCCCGTGCTCGGCCCAGAGCCAGCGCATGGCCTCGCAGGTGGCGGCATCCGCCACGGCCACGGCCGCGGGCACGTGCCGGCGCAGGATCGGCCAGTTGTGCTCGCCGACGTCGTAGGACAGCAGGCCGTCGCATATGCTCTGCGGCTTTTCGATCCGCACCCGCTCCCCTTTGGCCAGCGACCGGCAGTAGTCGTCGGCCCCCTCCGGTTCGACGCCGACGACGGCCGCCCCGGGAAAGCCCCCGGCGATGGCGAGGGCATGCCCCGCCATCAGTCCGCCGCCGCTGACCGGACAGAGGAAGTGGGAGAGCCCGCGGTCCTGCCGGCGCAGCTCCTCGACGATCTCGAGACCTCCCACCCCGTTGCCGGCGATGACGTGGTTGTCGTCGTAGGGGGAGGCCTGGACCGCCCCGCTTGCGGCGATCTCCGCGGTCAGGCGGTCCCGCTCCCCGGTCAGGTGGTCGCTGCGTATGTCGTAGGTTCGGATCTCGGCTCCCAGCGAGCGCGTAAGCTCGAACTTCACTTTCGGAGCGCTCTCAGGCATGACGATGACGACCCGCTTGCCGTAGCGATGCCCCGCGAAGGCGATGCCCGAGGCGAAATTGCCCGACGAGTGCGCCACCACCGGAAGGCCGCCGATGGCGGCGAGGTTGTTCTCCATCCAGTTCAGCGCCCCGAGCAGTTTGAACGAGCCGACCGGGGTCCAGCCGTAGTCCTTGAGCCAGACGCGGCGGCCCCCGACAAGGCCGAGCTTTTTCTCGAGCGGGTACGAGCGCACCAGCGGCGCCGGGGAGACGTGCCGGCGCACGACAGCGGCGGCGTTTCGCACGTCGGCGAGGGTCGCCGTTTGAATTGACATTACGGTCACAGCTTCTAAACTCAGCGGGCCAAATCGCCTTGTAAAGAAAAAACGCCGCGTGCCCGCGGCTTCTCCAACAGGGGCAGGGACTCACCTGATGGCTTCACGGGAACGAGAGGTGTTCAGACAGGCCTGGAACTGGCACGATCCGCTCGGCAGCGGCGAGTACACCATCGGCAAGGAGCAGTTCTACCAGATGGACGCCTCCTGCGGGCCGGTCCGGAACAGCCGCCTGCTGGCCGAGCCGATCACCGATGCCCGCGGCGCCGTCGAGGTGCAGATGGAAATCACCTGCGGCCGCCTCTACCACGTCCTCCTCTACGACAGCAACGACCGGACCGCCGCGCACCTGCGCATCGACCGCGAGGGGGTCATGGCCTTCCGCGACGGCGGGGATTTCGTCGACTGCGGGGCGCGGCTGATGTTCGAGTACGGCGACGAGCGGCTCTGGGAGGACAACTCCATCGGCCCGACCTGGTTTGAGTCCAACCGCATGCTCTTCACCCTGCGCTCGAGCCTTCACACTTACCGCTTCGGCGGCTTCTCCTTCGACGAGGGCAGCTTCACCTTCAGCCTCGACGGGGAGTCCCGCACGGTACCGCTCGCCGGACCCGCGGCGGACATCCGCAAACTCGAGCTGCAGATCGAGACCGTCGAGCCCGGCACCGCTATCTAGCTCGACCATTATGCCCAGTTCCGCGGCGGCGAGACCATCGACTACGAGGACTTCCCCAACTACTTCGACGACTGGGCCCTCGACAAGTATTACCCGCAGGAGAAGTTCTACCCCAGCAGGATGAGCATGAAGGACCACCGGCACCTCGAGATCTGCACCAAGTACGGCGACGTCATCAGCCGCATGCCGGAACCGGTGCTCAGCGGCTCGGTGGAGTTCCCGGTGATGACGACCGACGCCAACCAGGAGGTCGCCTTCCAGATCATGGAGCTGGGACAGCGCCGGGGGGAGGAGGCCGGCGGCATCTTCATCTTCATCTACGCCGGCCTGTGGTCGGCGGCCACGGTCAAGCGGGACAAATGGGAAGAGATCACCGCCGCGGCCGAAGCCGGGCTCATCCCGCCGTGGGGGCACTACTACTTCGAGAGCTTCGATCCGCCGCTGAAGGCGGAGAACGGCCGGTTCTACCAGGTCCGCATCGAATGGGACGGCGTTCAGGGGACCTGGAGGCTGTGGATCGACGGCGAGCTGCGCAGGGACGAGGGCCAGGGGTACGACAGGCCGCTGAAGCCGCTGAACAAGGGGGTGGACACCATCAGGCTGCACCCCGGCTCGCACGGGGTTCCGCACGGGGG
>JAPOZF010000109.1 GCA_026706165.1 Gemmatimonadota bacterium | reverse complement strand
GACCTTGTCCCGCACCGGCCGCGCGGTTTCGGGGTGATACAGGTGGCGGGGGTTGTAGCGGATTTTCTGCAGGTGGGGGGCGACGGCGGTCGCCAGGCGGTAGTTTTCCTGCAGGTCGACGGAAAGGGGAGTGTCGGTCTCACCCGCGATGCGGGTCAGGGCCTCGGCGTCTTTGCGGCTGTCGATGGCGACTCGAATGATGTCGGCGCCGGCCTCCTCGAGCAGACGGACCTGCCTGGCAGTAGCCTCGACATCCTGGGTCCGCGTCGCCGCCATGCTCTGAACGGCGATCGGATGGCCCTTGCCGATGGTCGTGCTGCCGATCCGCACCGTTCTCGTCGGGTTGCGCTGGGCCGGGTTGGTCATTTCCGGACATCCGGTCTTGAAATGGAGCGCCGTGACGCGGTCTGTTCCAAGAGATTATATGGAGGTCGTTTGGAGCCTGTCAAAGAAGTTTCCCGGTTTGAAGACCACCGGAATCCGGGGTCCGGGCACCGTCTCGATGCCCCTGTCGTAACCGCCCGGAGGGGTTTGCAACGCAAGCAATCGAGGCGCATTTGACTGACCGGATCGACAAGGGCGGCCCCAGCCTGCCGCCCGCTGACATCGACGGCCTCCTCGAGGATTTCGGCGAGATCCTGCGCAGCGGCCGGCTCACACAAGGGGAGTTCCTCGACCGCTTCGAACGGGAGTTTTCCGAGTACGTGGGAGTCTCCCGCGCCGTCGGCATGAGCTCCGGTACGGCACCCCTCGAGACCGCCCTGCGGCATTTCGGCGTCGAGGGGGGCGAAGTGATCGTGCCGACCAACACCTTCGCCGCCACCGCCAACGCCGTGATTCTCGCCGGGGGAACCCCGGTATTCGCCGACCTCGACCCGTCGACGCTCTGCAGCGGCCCGGCCGAGATCGAAGGACTGCTGACCGCGCGCACCCGGGGCGTAATCGCCGTTCACGTAGCCGGGCTCATCGTGCCGGGCATCGACGCCATGGCCGCGTGGTGCCGCGCCCACTCCCTCTTTCTGCTCGAGGACGCCGCCCATGCCCACGGCTCCCGGATCGGGGGCCGCTGCGCCGGCTCCCTCGCCGATGCGGCATCCTTCAGCTTCTATCCCTCCAAGGTGATGACCAGCGGGGAAGGGGGGATGCTGACGACCGACGATTCGGGGCTGGCGGCCTTCGCCCGCAGCTTCCGGTCCCACGGGCAGGCCGCCGACAGCCGCAGCATCGTGCGGCTCGGCAGCAACTACCGCCTTCCCGAGCTCAGCGCCGCCCTCGGCCTGAGCCAGCTGCGCCGGCTCGATGCAATCGTAGCCGGGCGCGCCCGCCTGGCGGACCGCTACCGGCATCGGCTCGGCCGCCGAAGCGACATCCGGCTGATCGCCACCCCGGAAAACCAGGTTCACTCCCACTACAAGCTGCCCCTGGTCCTGCCCCCGGGAATGCAGCGGGACGGCATGGCGGCGTCGCTTTCGGCCCGGGGGATTGCCACGGGAAGCATCTACTGGCCCCCCTGTCACCTCGAGCCCTACTACCTCCGACGGGCCGGGGATTTCCCGGCGCGCTGTCCGCTGGCCGAGGATGTCCTTGGCAGGACTCTGACCCTGCCCCTGCACGCCAGCATGAGCCTCGAGGACGTGGACCGGGTCTGCGACTCGGTGGTGCGTGCGCTCGCTTGAATCCGGGGGAACCCGGGACTTTTTTTGCGCGTTCCAAGTGAGTAAGTCATCGTTTACTTACCGATGAGACCGAACCGAAGGAACGAAATCGTCGCCGCCGCCATACGGGAGGCCTCACGTCACGGCGTCAGCGGGTCCACTGTCCGCGCTATCGCCGCCGAGGCGGGAGTCACGGAGGGGGCGATATACAGGCACTTCTCCAGCAAGGAGGAGCTGTGCCAGGCCGCGTACTGCCAGATCGTCGCGGAGATGGCCGCGCAGAAACAGGCCATTGTGCGAAGCCCCGGACCGATACCGCACAAGTTCCGCTCCTGGATACTGGTGACGTACGAGTATTTCGACAGGTTTCCGGAGGCTTTCGCCTATGTCCTGCTCAAGGATCACGACTTCCCGCCCCAGATCCGGGACGTCGCCGGACGGCAGGGGCGGATGCTGGCCGGCATGATCGAGGAGGCGGTCGCGGCGGGGGAAATCGATGAGATCGACCCGACCCTTGCCGTCAGCCACTTCACCGGTCTCATGCTCAACCTGCCGAGGTTGATCGGCGAATCTTCCATTCCGGGCCCGGCGGTGGATTACCTCGACGACGTCGTCGAAGCGGTCTACCGCGTCTTCGGGATTCGCTGCGGCGGAGAGGAAATGCATGCCGGAGAGTAACAACCGCGTCCTGGTGCTCGCCCCGCACACCGACGACGGCGAATTCGGCTGCGGCGGAACGATCAGCCGCATGATCGAGGAGGGGCGGAAAGTCTACTACGCCGCATTTTCGACCGCAGAGGAGTCGGTGCCGGCCGAGTTCCCGCCCGACGTCCTGGAAACCGAGGCGAGGGAAGGAACGCGCGCCCTCGGAATCGCCGGCGAAAACCTGCTGATCTACAAGTACCGCGTCCGCCACCTTCCGCACGTCCGCCAGGAAATCCTCGAAGAGCTGGTGCGACTGCGGAAGGACCTCAGACCTTCCACGGTTTTTCTCCCGAGCAGCCACGACCTGCACCAGGATCACCAGACCGTGTACATGGAGGGGCTGCGCGCCTTCAAGATGGAAACGGTTCTGGCCTACGAGCTCCCGTGGAACAACATCAGCTTCGACTGCCGCCATTTCGTCGCCCTTCAGCGCCGCCACGTCGCCACCAAGGTCGAGGCCCTGAAGTGCTACCGGTCCCAGAATTCCCGCCCCTACAGCGAGGAGGACTTCATCTGGAGCTGGGCGAGGAGCCGCGGGGTCCAGATCTCGGTCGACTACGCCGAGGCCTTCGACGTGTTGCGGTGGGTCATGCCATGAGCCCTGCAGGCAGCGGGGTTCCCAAGGCCGGCAACCGCGCTCCCACTCACCGCCCACCAGCCGAACTACCTCCCATGGCTTGGTCTTTTTCACAGGGTTGCCCAGTCAGACGTCTGGGTGCTGGCCGACGACGTCCCGTTCAGCAAGCACGGGTACACGAACCGGGTTCGAGTGCGCACGGCCGCCGGCTGGCAGTGGCTGACGGTCCCGGTCCGGACCAGGGGGAGAAGAGGCCAGCAGATCAGGCAGGTGGAAACCTGCGGGGGAAACTGGCAGTCGAAACACTGGAGGACCCTGGAGTGGAACTACCGCGGCAGCTTTCATTTCGACGATTTCGCGCCGTTCCTCGCGAGCTTCTTCGAGGAGAGACGGTGGGACCTGCTGGTCGACGTCAACGTCGCGCTCTGCGATTTCCTGCGCCGCCAGCTCGGGATCGAGGTGGAGACGCGGTTGAGCTCGAGCCTGCAGCTGCGCCGTGCACGCAGCGAGCGGCTCGTCGACATGGCGCTCGCCTGCGGCTGCGACGTCTACCTCGCCGGCGGCGGGGGCTCGCGCCGCTACCTCGAGGAGTCCTGCTTTGCCGAGGCCGGGGTCGAGCTGCGGTTCGTCGATTTCGAGCACCCGGAGTATCCCCAGTGCTTTCCTGGCTTCGAGGCCAACATGACCGCCCTCGACCTGCTGTTCAACTGCGGAGCGGAGTACGCGGGAAGGATGATGGAGAGTGCAACGGGCTGTTAAGGTCTGCCAGCTGACCAACGTGCACAGTCCGCTCGATCAGCGCATCTACTACAAGGAGGCCTTCAGCCTGGCCGCGGCCGGGTACGAGGTCTGCGTGGCGGGCCCGGGACCCGGCGACATGGAAGGAGTGCGCGGGGGAGTGCGGGTGGTGACCGTTCCGCGGGGCCGCGGGGTCTCCGGACGCCTCGTCAACGCACTCGCGCTGTTTCGCAAGGCCGCTTCGATGCGGGCCGACATCTACCACTTTCACGATCCCGAGCTGCTTCCGTTGGGGTTGCTGTTGCGCCTCACCGGGAGCAAGGTCATCTACGACTGCCACGAGCATTTTCCCCAGACGGTGTACGTTCGCCGCTGGGTCCCCGGCATGCTGCGCCGCACATTTTCCGTCGCCCTCGACCGCATCGAACGCCTCTTCGCAAGGCATCTCAGCGGTGTGCTTGGAGTGGTCGAAGAGCAGGGGAGCAGATTCGGCCACCGTCCGTTCGCCGCGGTAAGGAACTTCCCGCGCCTCGAATGGTTCGAAGCCAACGGCCACCCAGATGGCAGCGGACAACAGGAAGAGTGCGAGCTTCTCCACCTCGGCTCGCTGTCGCCGGACCGCGGCAGCGACTTTCTCGTCGATGTCATGCAGGAGCTGGGCAAGACGCATCCCGGGGTCCGGCTGCGCGCCGTCGGCCGTTTCCACACCAGTCAGGACGAGGCGAACTTCCGGCGCCGCCTCGAAACCTGCGGCCTGAAGGACCGCATACTCTGCAGCCAGGAGTTGGTACCCTACGACCGTCTGGGACAGATGATCCGGCGCCACAGGATCGGGCTGATTCCCGGCCAGATTTCCGTGAAGAACCTCGCTCCCTTCGTCCCCACCAAGCTGTTCGAGTACCTTGCCTGTGGAATTCCGGTGGTCGCCAGCGACCTGCCCTCGATCCGGGCCTTCTACGAGGAGGGGGACTGGGGGGCGATCGCCGACCCGTCCGATCCCGCCGCTCACGCGCGGGAGATCTCGCGACTGCTCGAGGACCCGGCCGCCGCGGCGATCAAGGGGAAAAGGGGCCGGGTTCTGGTCGAGGAGCGCTACAACTGGGGGCTCGAGTCCCGCAAGCTGATCGCCTTCTACGACCGCATCCGCAATGACGGCATTGATTTTGGGAAGGAGGAATGATTCGTGCGATGAAGAAGCCTTCCATTCGCGATTTCGGAGGTTTGCCCGCGGCGCTGGCCTGCCTGGCGCTGACCGTTGCCGCGCCGCCGCTGTTCGCCGGCGCCTGGAGCCAGGAAAAGGGAAGCCTCTACCTCAAGTTTTCCGGGATATCCTACTCGTCCGACGAGGTCTACAACGACATGGGGAACCGCCAGCCCATGGGGGAGGAGAGCGACTCCTTCGCCGGCTCGCAGGGATTCCTCTACGCCGAATACGGGCTTGGCGGCCGCCTGACCGCAATCGCCCAGGCGAACGCCGGGGTCCTCGTGTCGGAGAACCGGCTCGTTCACCGGCAGACGACGGGAATCGGCGACGTCGACATCGGCGCCAGATACCAGCTGACGGAGGGCCCGGTCGTCCTTTCTCCGCTGCTGACTTTCAAGCTGCCCACGGGGTACAACGCCGACTACGATCCCCCGTTCGGCACCGGGAAGATCGACGCCGAGGTGCGCATCCTGGCCGCCCGCTCGCTGTATCCGCTGCCGCTCTACGTCGGACTGGAGGGGGGATACCGCATTCGCGGGGGAGAGTACTCCAACCAGGTACCCTGGTTTGCCGAGGTCGGGGCCACCCCGCATCCCAGGGTGTTCGTCAAGGCGTACATCGATGGCAAGGACACACGGGTGAGCGGGGACACCGAAGATCTCGGAGTGGTCGGGGCTTCGGTCCAGGTGTCGGAAGGGGATTTCACCAAGGCAGGCCTCAACGCCGCCTGGAACGTCCGGGGCCCCTTCTGGGTCGACGTTCTGGCGGAACGCACGGTCGCCGGCGAGAACATCGGCGCCGGGGCTTCCCTCGGCATCGGCGTTTCATGCAGCTACTGACTCAAACCCGGGAGAGGGAATTGAAATG
>JAPOZF010000705.1 GCA_026706165.1 Gemmatimonadota bacterium | reverse complement strand
CCGCCAGATCCCTGAACAGCAGCTTGTGCTCCGGCTGCGCCACCAGCTGCAGGGAATTGCGCGGAATCTTTTCGTCGACACGCTGCCAGAAACCCTCCCCCTCCGAGTTCCGCAGGTGCGCCTGCAGGCGGCCGCCCGCGGTCAGCAGGATCCCCCGGAAATCGACCCGCAACGCCTCCGCTTCCGAAGCAACCTCATCGAACGCGAGGTGAAGACTGTCCGCGGCGTCGGACACCAGACGCACGTTCTCCAGGCGGAAGCCGCCGGGGTCGCCCCCTTCCCCGAAGGCCGAAACCGGACCGGCGAACACCGCATCGCGGCCGGGGTCGAAACGCACCTCCATTCCCGGAGGCGGAGTAATCAGCAGCTCGTCGAAGCTCTGCCGGAGGGAGCCGAGCTCCACCAGGAGATTGAAACCGCGCTCCACCCCGAGAGAATCGACGCGGGTCGGGATCACCTGCCCCTGCAGGCTTTCGGCCACCGGGTCCGAAAAGTTCACGCGCACCGCGTCCAGGGTGGCGAACGCATTCGGATCGTCGGACAGCAGCCGCGCCCGGACCTTGAGGTACTTGCGCGGCGACGGCGAGGTGATCGCGGTCCCCGAGGCCACCTCGTACGGCTCGCTCCAGGGCTCCCAGTCGCCTCCTGCCACCTCCTCGGGAACGATGGGTCCCTTCTGGGTCTTGATGCGGATCTTGTTGTACGCCGCTTCGGAGATCTCCGTCCCGTCCGCCTTGAAGTAGTGAAGCAGGGTGTCGAGCGAGTTCCCGGTGCGCGTCTGCACCTCGACGCGGGTGCCGGGCTGGTGGTCGGAGTCCCACTCGATGGTGGTAAGGTTGCGGCTGCCGCCAAGCTGGATGAGGCTGGAGGTCAGCTCGACGCGGGGCTGGTACCCCTCTCCGTACAGCTGCAGCTCGCTGAGAAGGGCGTCGCCGAGATTGTCCCGTGGGAGGGCCTCGAACCCGACGTCCCACTCGATGCGGAAGAACCTCCCCGTCACCGCCCGGAACTCCTCGATGTTCAGGATGATGCGGCTGCGGCCGCCGTTCCTCTCGGCCACGGTGAGCCACCTGAGACCACCGTCCACCTCCCTGGTGCCGTCGGAAACGTCGAGGCGGTAGTCGAACCACGACCTGGCGCGGGCGGCGCCCCGGCCGCCGGCCAACCTGAAACCGGAGATCCAGAAAAAGGAACCCAGGTCGATGAACAGCTCGTCGGTCAGCCGGTTCGGATCGGAGTTGCTGAGCCTCATCTTCTCCTGCGATTCGATGTTGCCGTCGATGAGGTTGAGGGGATTCACGGAAGTGGGGGCGGAGTTGACGATCGAGCCCTTGCGGCGAATCACCCCGCTCGCCAGGTCGTCGCCGGGACCCCAGACTTCCAGCTCCGCCAGGCGCGGCCGTTCCCGGCGGTAGTAGCGAATGCCCCCCTTCAGATCCTCGTCCAGCCGTTCGTAGTCCCCGGGTTCGAGGGTGACCTCGCCGCCGTTCGAAAGGCGCTTTATGTAATCGATCGCCCCGGCGTCTTCCGGGGATTCCTCGAGAAGGCGATTGTATTCTTCCTCGCCGATCTCCCGGCCGCGGTCGAGGTCGCTGCCGTGCACTGCAACCTGGACGAAGCGCACCGACCTTTTTTCGGCGTCCGTCCCGACTCCCTTGATCTGCGCCAGCAGCGAAGCCGCCTGGGCGGTGGTTCCCCCGGCCACCACCGGGGGATCGGATCCGGAAAGGTCGGCCTCGAAAACACGCTGGCTCTTGTTGGGCCGCAGCGTCTGGATGACCGGGCGGAAGTCGAGGCTCTTGCTCGCCGGGGCGGTCCCGGGAGCCTGACCGTTGGATACCAGAACGTCGAAAAGCAGGAACGGATCCCCCATTCCCTCGTCGACGAACTTCAGCACGACCCGGTCGGCAAGCACGATGCGGCCGAGATCGATGGTGAACCACCACTGCGTCGCCAGGTTGAAATCACCGGACGGGATCTCCGGCTCCCAGTACGTGGTCAGGTCGCCGTCGAACACGTTGACGACATCCTCGCGGTTGGAGACACCCTGGATGGCGTCCAGCAGGGATATCTCCGCCGGGTCCTTGCGCGCCAGCTCCTCGGGCGGGTTCCAGCGCAGGTGATCGACGATGTCGAGAACGGCGTTGGTCTGCCGGCGCCAGTGTTGGGGGCGAATCTCCCCGGAAGGGCTGATCTCCAGCGTCCCTTCGGCAAACTCCCAGTTTTGCCAGTGACTTTGCGTGTTGACGACCACCTGGTTGTCGAGAACGCTGTACCCTTCCTGGGCCGCCATTCCCGCGGGCAGGAAACTCCCCAGCATGATCGCGCTTCCGGCAAACAGACAGAATCTTTTCATCGGCGCCTGCCCCTCCAGGTCAATCGTTAGTCCCGGTCTTCCGGTGAAGGTAGCTTTCATGGAAGATCCAACCGTCATCGCTCGTGCCCACATCCATTGAAATTACAAAATCCCCGGTCTGGGAAAAAGCCGGGAGCTTGCCTCCTAACAACCTGAATATCAACCAGTTGAAGCCCTTGGTCCGGCGCTGCCGGTGTCCTCCTAGTAGGCGACGGCAAGGGTGCGCAGCAGCTCCCGGTTCCCCACGCGTGTATCCGCGGTGTCGACGGCGGGTTTCAGGCGCACCGCGTATACCCCCGGAGGCACGAGCTCCCCTTTGTCGTCGCGGCCGTCCCAGGACATCGAGTAGCCGCCCGCCCCGACCTCCCGCCGCTCCTCCAGACGCCGCACGCGACGGCCGGCAAGATCGAAAATTTCCGCCTGGACCGCGGCGCTGCCCGCCACCATCATCACCGTGAAAACGAGCCGCAGCTCGTCGTTGACACCATCCCCGTTGGGAGAGAACACCGGCGGCCTCACCGTCAGGTCGCCCAGCAGCCTCTTGCGCTCCGGCACGGCAACCAGCTGCAGCGAGGTGCGCGGAACCTTTTCGTCGACGGGCTGCCAGAAACCCTCTCCTTCCGAGTTGCGCAGCTGCGCCCGCAGGCGGCCTCCCGCAGTCAGCAGGACCCCCCTGAAATCGACGCGAAATACCTCCACTTCCGGATCGACCGCGGCGAACGCCAGGTGAAGACTGTCCGGGGCGTCAGACAGCACGCGCACCCTCTTCAGGCGGAAACCGCCAGGGCCGTCCCCTTCCGCGAACGCCGGGGCCGGACCGGCGAACACCGGATCGCCGGCAGGGTCGAAGCTCAGCTCCATTCCGGGCGGAGGCGTTATCAGCAACTCGTCGAACCCCTGCTCGAGGGGACCGAGCTCGACGAGCAGACTGAAGCTGCGTTCCACTCCGAGGGAATCGACCCGGGTCGGGGTCAGGGCCGCGTGCAGGCTGCCGGCAACCAGTCCCGAGAAATTCACGCGCACCGCGCCCAGGGTGGCGAAGGCCTCCGGATCCCCGGACAGCAGCCGCGCCCGGATCTTGAGATACCTGCGCGGAGACGGCGAGGTGACCGCGCTGCCCGAGGCCGCCTGGTACGGCTCGCTCCAGGGCTCCCAGTCGCTGCCCGCCACCGCCTCTGGAACGATGTCCCCCTTGTGCCACGCGAAACGGATCCTGTTGTAGGCCGCTTCCGCCACCTCTATACCGGTGGAAGTGTAGTAATGCAGCAGCGTATCGAGGCTGTTCCCGGTTCGGGTCTGAACCTCGACGCGGGTTTCGGGCTGGAGGTCGGAGTCCCACTCGATGGTGGTCAGGTTGCGGCCGCGGCCGGGTTCAATCAGGCCGGAGGTCAACTCGACCCGGGGTTGGAACCCATCTCCAAACAGCTGCAGCTCGCTGAAAACGGCATTGTTGTAATTCCCTTGCGAGAGGTCCCACTCGATGCGGAAGAACCTCGCGATGACCGGTTGAAACTCTTCGACATTCAGTGAAATCCGTTTGCCGAAACCTCTGCCCGCGTTCCTTTCGGCCAGCGTCTGCCACGCGAGACTGCCGTCCACCTCCCTGGAGCCGTCGGAAACCTCCAGGCGGTACTGGTTCCACAATCTGGCTTCGCGGGCCTCCCCCCGACCCCCGGCCAGCCTCAAACCGCTTATCCAGAAAAAGGAGCCCAGGTCGAGGAGGAGCTCGGCCGCCGGCCTGTCCGGGTTCAGGCGGTTGCCGAAACCCATCTTCTCCTGCGATTCGATGTTCCCGTCGATGAGATTCAGCGGATTCACGGAGTTGCGGGCGGTATTGACGATCGATTCCCCCCGGGCAACGATGCCCCTCGCCAGGTCGTCACCCGGACCCCAGACTTCCAGCTCGGCGAGGCGCGGCCGTTCCCGCCGGTAGTAGCGGACCCCCGCCCGAAGCCGCGGAGGCAGTCTTTCGTAGTCCTCGCGGCCCAGTACCGCCACACCGCCGTCCGACAGGCGCTTGAGGTATTCGATCGCCCCGGCCTCTTCCGGCGCTTCCTCGAGAAGCTGTCCGTACGCCTCTTCCCCGATCTCCCGGCCGCGGTCGAAATCGCTGCCGTGCACGACGACCTGGACGAAACGGACCACCCTTTTTGCCGCCTTTCTTCTCGCCGCATCGGCGAGCTCCCATTCGCGATAGCTGCGGTAGACGGGGAGAACCGGCCCCGGGTCGTATTGGGAAAGGTCGATCTCGAAAAGGCGCTGGTTCTTGTTGGGATGCAGGGTCTGCATTACCGGCCGGAAGTCGAGATTTCCGCTGGCCGGAGCCTCCCCGGGAGCCTGGCCGTTGGAGACCAGCACGTCGAACAGCAGAAAGGGATCCCCCAGGCTCTCGTCGACGAACTTCAACACGATCCGGTCCGCCATCACGGTGCGGCCGAGGTCGACGATGAACCACCACTGGGTCGCCAGCTCGACCTCGCTCGACAGGAACTCCGGCTCCCACCAGGTGTTCATGTCGCCGTCGAGGGCGTTTGCGATCCCCTCGCGATTGGAGACGCCCTGAATTGCATCGAGCAGGGTTATTTTCGAGGGATCCTTGTCAGCCAGTTCTTCCGGCGGCATCCAGCGCAGGTGATCGACGATGTCGAGAACGGCGTTGGCCGGCCGGCGCCAGCGGCGGGGCCGAAGCTCGCCGGAGGAACCGATCTCCAGTGTCCCTTCGGCGAACTCCCAGTTCTTCCAGTGACCCGGCGAATTGACAACCACCTGATTTCCGCGAATGCTGTACCCCGGCTGCGCGGCAGCTTCCCCCGCTGCGAGGTGAGCACAGACGATCGCGCTTCCGGCAAACAGACAGGACTTTTTCATCCCGGGCCGACTCGGCGGCTGGTGCCTTTCGATACAGGATCCACTCTGATTTGAGCATACTGTTTTTGCAGGTCCGCCAACAGTCGGACAACGGGTCACGGCCTCGCCTGAACTCCTCGAGGTTGAAGCTGCTTCCCGGTTCCCGGCTGCCCTCCTTCCCCGTCTCCGGACAGGTGAAATGATCCACACCGCCACCGTCCTCGGGGTCTTCTTCCTGTCCGGAGTCAGCGGACTCGTCTACCAGATCCTGTGGGTCCGGCTGTTCGGCAACGTCTTCGGAAACACGGTCCATTCCGCGGCGGCGGTGACCGCGGTGTTCATGTTCGGGCTGGGCGTCGGAAGCTACCTGATCGGACGCTGGGGGGATCGGCTTTTCCTGTCCGATTCCAGGGGTCCGCTGCGGTTCTACGGGTACGCCGAGCTCCTGATCGGTCTCTGGTGCCTGCTGGTGGCGATGGTCCTGCCCGAGCTCACCGCTCTCTCCGCCTGGGGGTCGACTTACGTCCCCGGCCCGAATGGCTGGTTCGAG
>JAPOZF010000507.1 GCA_026706165.1 Gemmatimonadota bacterium | reverse complement strand
CCCTCATCACGTCCCGGTTGACCGGGTCGAGACCGGAAAACGGCTCGTCGAGGATGACGAGGTCCGGCCCGTGCATCGTGGTGGCGAGGATCTGCACCTTCTGTGCCATCCCCTTCGAGAGGGTGTTGCACTTCTTCTCCCGCCAGTCGCCCAGACCGTATTCGGAAAGCAGGCGGCGGGAGACCTCGCGGGCGTCCCGGGCCCCCATTCCCTTCAGCCGGCCGTAGTAGGTCATCAGGTCGTCGAGTCGCATCCTGTCGTAGATTCCGCGCTCTTCAGGCAGGTAGCCGATGCGTTCCCTGACCGCGGCCGGATCGCGCTCCCCGAGAACGCGGAGGCTGCCCCGGTCAGGGTAGAAGATCCCGACGATCATCCGCAGGAGCGTCGTCTTGCCGGCCCCGTTCGGGCCCAGGAACCCGTAGATGCACCCCGGCGGGACTTCGAGAGAGAGGTCCTCCACCGCGGCCTTGTCGCCGAATCGTTTGCAGATGTTGTGAAGGGCGATCGCTGCGCTCATGTCGCGGAAATCCCCTGCTTACCTTGCCGGGGGGCAGCCTTCAAGGTCCTCGAAATGGGGGCATCCCTTTTTTCCAGCACCGGGTCTGGCGGTCCTGAAACCGGATTCCCATAATTCAGCGAGCCCGCTCCCGGACTGACTTGCGGCATCGGACCCGGCCGGAGGGTGAGGCGCGACCGGCCGGTGATGTATCCCCACCCTGGACGAAGCCTCCGGGACTGAGCATCGGCGAAGGGCTCCCTGCTTTCGAGGAAAGGACCAGCCATATTATAAAATGGCGGCTCCGGAAACGGCAGCGGGAGATCCCGCCCTGTCACGCCGCCGATTCGCAGCGATCCATCGACGGTCCCTGGAGAAATTGCAAACCCCGTGGAATCCGGCAGCCCCGGCAACTTCTACCGGCCACCCGCCGCAGACCCGCTGTACCACCTGGTCCGGCAGGCTGACGGCGGCATCGATCTCGCTCGCGGAGCCCTGCTGATCGCCCGCGACGCCTACCCCGACCTCGACATCGGCTCCTGCCTGCGGCGCATCCGCGGCCTCGCCGCGGAGGTCGAGCCTCGCGTGAAAGGCCTCGGACCGCGTGAAGCCGTTGCCGAGCTGAGCCGTTTCCTCGCCGTCGAGCAGGGATTCCGCGGCAACGCCGACCGCTACGACGACCCGCGCAACAGCTACCTCAACGACGTTCTCGACCGCCGCCTGGGAATCCCGATCACCCTGTCCATCCTCTACATCGCGGTGGGCCGCGAGTTGGGCCTTCCCCTGGCCGGGATCAACTTTCCCGGACACTTCCTCGTAAGGTGCGCCGCTGTCCCGGACCTGGTATTCGTCGACCCCTTCAGCGGCGGCCGCGTCATCGACCGGGCCGCTCTCGAAAGGATGCTCGAGCGATTGATGGGGAAGGGCGCCGTGCTCGACGACAGCCTCCTGTCCGCAGCGGCCCCGGCGCAGATATTCGCCCGCATGCTGCGCAACCTCAGGCAGATTCACGCCGGCCTGGGGGATTTCGAGCGCGCCGTCAGCGCCGGCGAGAGGATCACCTGGCTGCAGCCGGAGACGGCATCCGACCTTCGCGACCTCGGGTATCTCCACTGCCGGCTCGGAGCCTTTCACCGCGCCCTCTCCTGTCTGGACGAGTACCTGCGACGGTCACCAGGAGCGGAAGACGCCGGAACGATCGCCAACGACATCGCCCTGCTGCAGTCGCGCCTTGCGGTGCTGAACTGACTGCCCTGAAGGTCACAGCCTCGCTGCCCGGGCAGGGAGAAAAGGGGGTTACTTTCCGCGCACGCGCTCCCCGAGGGCGGCTATCAGCCGGGTGGACTCAGCTCGCGCTTCCCCCAGGCCTGCCGGGGTCGGATTGTCCGTCTTCAGGTAATCGAGGATGACCTGCTCGGCGGCGACGAACTCTTCGCAGATATGGGCGACGTCGCTGGCGATATCGCCGGGTATGACGGCTACCCCGTTGCAGTCCCCGTGCAGGAGATCCCCCGGGAAGATGGCGATCCCGCCGACGTGTACGGTGCGTCCGAGATCTACCATGTGGTTGTACCCGTGGGAGGCGATGGCGCCGTTGGTGAACGCCGGAAAGCCGAGGGCGCGCACCTGGTCGAGGTCGCGGCCGGTGCCGCTGGTGACCAGGCCGACGGCGCCGAAGGTCTGGTAGACCGAGCACATCACCTCGCCGAAGGTCGCCGCCACCGAGGGGCTGTCGAGGTCCTGGAAAACGACTACGGGGGGGCCGGGTACCTCGGAGAACGAGGCCACCTGCCTGTCCATGGTGGAGTAGACGTCCCCCTGCGCCGGGGCCGAGGCGCGCATGGTAACGGTGCTGGCGTACCCGACCATGGGGGGCATCTCGGGATAGCAGGCCTGGATACGGGAGTCGGTGTAGCCGGCGTCGCGGGGCCTGACCTGGAACAGCTCGATGACGTTGCAGATGGTCGGGGTATCGTACTTGCGCAGCAGCGCGAGGTCCTCGCTGCTCAGTCCTGGTTTCGACATTCGGTTTTTCTCCGGTGGAAGTGGGGCCGGCAAGATATCCCGCGGCGCGCGGAGGTGTCAAAGCTGTCCCCTGGGGCCGGGGGCCTGCTTGCCAGCCCGTGGTTCCGCTGCGTATATCAGGATGCCTGCAGTAACTGCCGACCGCCTCCCCCACCGAGGTTCGACGTGATCCAGGAGATCCTGGACATACTTCTCGACCGGCGATTGATATCGATCGTCACCCTGCTCGTCGCCTGCTTCATCCTCCGGGACGTGGTTCGCACCCTGATCTTCATTTTCGACGCCGGCCGCTGGCGGCGCCGTCCGAAGGACGAGGGAAAATGAGCGTTTCCCGGGGCTGAGCGAGGGCAGGCGGCGAGGGTCGTGGAACCGGGCGGAAAGTTCAACCTCCGGCCAGCCGCTCGGCGTCGTCCTCCGGCTCGTACCCGAGCTCCGAGCGGGCGTTGGAGATGTCCCAGTAGGCCCGGGTGTTGCCGGATATGCCGTAGTAGATTCCGGAGCGGACATCGGCCTCGATGCTCCTCCACACCAGTTGCACGCAGTCGCGGTGGCTCAACCAGGTCGACAGAATGCGGTCCCCCTCGCGCTCGACAACCGATTTGTCCGGCTGGAACGAGCCGATGCGCAGGCTGATCACCTCGAGGCCGAACTCGTCGACGTAGTACTGCCCCAGGTCTTCGCCGAACGCCTTGCTGACCCCGTAGTAGCTGTCGGGGCGCGCCGGCATCTCCGGCTTCGTGTACAAACCCTCCTGTTCGTAGAATCCGGTGACGTGGTTGGTGCTGGCGAACACCACCCGCTTCACCCCCTGGCGGCGGGCCGCCTCGTAGAGGCAGTAGGTCCCCTCGATGTTGGCCTCGAGCACCTCCTCCCAGGTCGCCGGCACGTTGGGGTTTCCGGCGAGGTGGACGATGGCGTCCATGCCTGCCACCGCTGATTCGACGAAGCCGAGGTCGGTGATCTTCCCCCGGCAGACCTCATCCCCGGGGGCCGCCGGGAGCACCGTGCGGTGATACATCAGGCGCAGGCGGTAACGGTCCCGCAGGCCGTTCCCCAGAACCTGGCCGATGCGGCCGGCCGCCCCCGTGATCAGAACCCTTTTTTTCCGCCCGTTACCCTGCATGTCCTCTCATCTCCCGGATCTCCTGCGCCATTCGAAACAGCCTCGCCGGCGGGCGGCGGGCGGTGCCATACCGGCCGATACAGGCGCACCGCCATACCGGCGGAGGTGTCCTCCACCCGCGTTGCCCTCGGAGTGCGTGGACTTCGGTGAACCTCGTGAGGGCCGGAGTCAGCGCGCCGCCCACAGGCTGCCCCGGCGCTGAATCTCCCTGGCCTCGGGCACGTCGAAGTCGGCGGCAACGTGTCCCAGCGACGAATAGAACACCCTGCCCTCTCCCCAGCGGCGCTTCCAGACCACCGGCATGACCGTGCCTTCCACCCACGGCGCGCTCTGCCGCGGTCCGACGGTCGTGGTCGCCAGCACCTCGTTCCCCGGGTCGACGTGCATGTAGTACTGCTCCGAGTGCATCGAGAAGCTGCCCAGGCCGCTGACGACCGGGTCCTGGGGGCGGCATATGTCGACCCGGTAGTCGATGATGCCGTCGGGATGGGCGATGAACTGGCCGCCGACCATGAACTGGTAGGTGCAGTTGTTGCGGAAGGCGTCGGCCATGCCGCCGTGCCAGCCGGCGACCCCGGCGCCGCCGTGGATGGCGTCGAGGAGGCCCTTCTCCTCGTCGGACTCGATCCGGCCCATCGTCCAGATCGGAACGATCAGGCTCAACTCCCGCATGAACTCCGCGTCGAGGTAGACGGACAGCGACTCCGAAACGGTGACCTCGAACCCCTCCTCCTCGAGGATCGGCGCCCAGATCTCCGTACACTGCCGGGGCTGGTGGCCCTCCCAACCTCCGGAAACGATAAGTGCCTTTCTCATTCTCCCTTTCCCGGGTCCGCGGAAACCGCGACCGGTTTCCCTTCCGGCCGCCACCTCTCCGCAACGAATCGCCATATCACTAAGGCAGGGGTACGGGGGAAGTCAAGATTGCCGGCCCCCGGCGGATGGATTTCCTTTCCGCCTGCTCGGAAGGAAATGCCGAACGCCTCCTCCTGCAGGAAAACTGCCGCTTTCATATGGAACATGCCCGACTGAGAAGCGCCGACTGGTTCGCCCCGGTCACCCATCACGGTTTCGTCAGCCGCAGCTGGCTCAAGGGCCGCGGCCACCCGCAGCAGATGTTCGACGGCAAACCCGTCATCGGCATCTGCAACACCTGGTCGGACCTCAACCCCTGCAACGCCCACCTGCGCATCCTCGCCGAGTCGGCGAAGCGCGGCGTCTACGAGGCGGGCGGCTTCCCCCTGGAGTTCCCGGTGATGTCGCTGGGGGAGACCCTGATGCGGCCGACGACGATGCTCTACCGCAACCTGCTGAGCATGGACGTCGAGGAGTCGATCCGCGCCAACCCCATCGACGGCGTCCTGCTGCTCACCGGGTGCGACAAGACCACCCCGGGAGCGCTGATGGGGGCCTGCAGCGTCGATCTGCCGACCATGGTGGTCACCGGCGGACCGATGCTTACAGGCAAGTACCGGGGCCGCGACATCGGCTCCGGCACCGACGTCCACCGCTTCCACACCGAGTTCCGCGCCGGCACCCTCAGCGAGGAGGAGTTCCGCGAGGCCGAGGCCTGCATGACCCGCAGCGACGGCCACTGCATGACCATGGGAACCGCCTCGACCATGGCCTGCATGGTCGAGACCCTGGGACTGACCCTGCCGGCCGGGGCGGCGATTCCCGCCTCCGACGCGCGCCGCAAGAACCTCGCCCACCGCGCCGGCAACCGCGTCGTCGACCTGGTGCGGGAAGGGGTGCGGCTGTCGGACATCGTGTCGCGGAAGTCGCTGGAGAACGCCATCAGGGTGAACGCCGCCATCGGTGGATCGACGAATTTCGTCGTCCACCTGCTGGCGATCGCCGGGCGCCTGGGACTGCCGCTGGAGCTCGACGACTTCGACAGGCTCGGCAGCCGCATGCCGCTGCTGGTCAACCTGATGCCGTCGGGGGATCACCTGATGGAGGATTTCTACTACGCCGGGGGGCTCCCGGCGGTGCTGCGGGAGCTGTCCGGTCAGCTCCACGCCGACTGCCCGACCGTGTCGGGGGCGAGCGTCGGGGAGAACGCCGCGGGCGCCGAGTGCTACAGCCGGGAGGTGATCGCCGCCGTCGC
>JAPOZF010000086.1 GCA_026706165.1 Gemmatimonadota bacterium | reverse complement strand
CGAATGACGCGGGGACTGTTCACTTTGATCTGGCCGACAACCCGATGACGGTACGGTCCGAGAAGTCCGATCTCTGATCGACTATTGTGTAACCGCCCTCTCGCGGTGAACCCGTTCGTCGATCCGGCCGAATGTCCCTCCTCCTCCCGGGGATCTGCCTCTACCCGCAGCAGGCAGGCCTCGGCCCACTACCTGTCGGTCCGTTTCCCCGCCCGGGCAGCCGCCAGCGCCGCCCGGGCCTTTTCCGGCTCCCCAACCGCTGCATAAGCTCCCGCCAGCGCCTGCAGCACCCGCACCGGATCGGGAGCATCCTCCACCGCTCCCTCGAGCAGCTCGATCCCCCGCCAATAGTTCCCCGCGGCGATTTCTGTGAGCCCGAGATTGACGCGCGCCGGAGCGTAGGAGCCGTCGATCGCCAGCGCCCGCTCGAGGTAACCGCGGGCCCCGTCGACGTCCCCGGAGGAGAGGGCCGCGGCGCCGGCCGCGCTGAGGGGGTCGGGGCGGTCGGGAGCCAGCTGTCGGGAGCGCTCGAAGGCTTTCAGCGCCTCCCGCGGCCGGCCCGAGGCGTGCAGGGCGCGGCCGAGGTCGTAGGGGGCCGACCAGGAATCGGGGTCGAGCCCGGAGGCCGCTTCGAGTTGCGGAACCGCCTCCTCCGCGCGTCCGAGACGGAGGAGCCAGCGGCCGAGGAGGTGGCGGGCTTCCACGAGTCCTGGTGCGGCGCGCACCGTCTCCACCAACTGCACGAGCGCGGAATCGCGTTCTCCCTGGGCCCACAGGGAGCGGGCGTACTGAAGCCGGGTGGGGGCGCGGGCCGGGTAGAGCTCCAGGGCGCGGCGGCTCGCCTTCTCCGCCTGCCGCGGGCGCTCGAGGGCAAGCCAGGCGACCGCCATGTTGTGGAAGGCGGAGGCGTAGCCGGGCTCGAGCTCGGCGGCGCGCCGGGAGTAGCCCAGCGACTCGCGCCAGCGCTCCTTGCGCAGCATGACCTCGCCGAGGTCGTGGTGCAGTTGCGCGTCCTCCGAGGTGGGGGGCGCGGCCGGAAGGTTGACGGCGATGCCCGCGGCCAGGACCGCGGCGGCGGCCGCCCCCGCAGGCCGCCAGTTCCGGGCCCGTACATGGGAGGCGATCCAGGCGGCTCCGGCCGCGGCGAACGGCAGCCAGGCCGGGGTCAGGGGGGTGCGGTAGCGGCTGGTCACGAAGAAGAGGACGATCGACAGACCGTAGCCGGCGAGAAACAGGCGCAGCAGGTCGAGGGCCGGGTTTCGCTGCCGCCAGGTAACCGCCAGTCCGAGCAGGGCGAAGGGCAGGACGACGCCGTGGGGGAAGGAGATCACCTCGTCCCACAGCAGCCACGACAACAGGCGCGAGTGCCCGGCGGCGTAGTAGGGATCCTGGTTGCGCTTGACCTCCGGTCCTGAGAGGAGCAGCCAGGCCTTCTCCGCCAGCCGCCCGGCCCAGCCGGGGAGGTCGGAGGCGATGTCGGCGAAGGCGCGGCGCGTGAAGTAGGCCGAACGCTCTCCGGGGGACTCGTACCCCGCCTCGACCGGCTCCGCCATGAGCCGCTCCCAGTGCATTCCCGGGTGGATGGCTACGGTGCTGTCGGCGGCGGCGTTGTTGCCGAGGTAGAAGTTGACCCCGCCGTTCGCCGAGACGAGCACGAACTCGCCGCCGACCGCGGCGTTGCGCCAGGTGACGGGCCCCACGACGCAGGCGAACCCGACCAGCGCGGCCAGCAGCTGGCGGAGGTACCTTCCCGCGGCCGGTCGCGGCCGCAGCCACGGGAGCGCGCAGGCGGCCAGCGCGAGGAACAGGATGATGTTCGGCCTCGTTACGGCAGCCAGTCCGCCGACCAGGCCCGCGGCCCCCCAGCCGGCGAGGCCGGTTCCCTCCCGTGCCCGCGCCAGGAGCAGCAGCAGGAGCAGGTAGAGGAACACTTCGAGCGCCACCGACAGCAGCTCCCCTTCGAAGTAGAGGAGCGGACCCCAGAGGGCCATGGCCGCGGCCGCCGCAACGGCCGCCCACGCCGACGGCAGGGCGCGCAGGGAAAGGCGGTAGAGGAGCAGGCAGGAGCAGGCGCCGATCAGGGCGTGGCCCACCCGCACCGCTGCGAAGACGCCGTCGCCGAAGACCCGCAGGAAGGCGGCGAGGAAAACGGGGAACATCGGCGGCTGCCAGAAGGCGCTGTCGCCGCCGAGCAGGCCGCCGGCGGCGATGAGGCGCGCCTGCTCCAGGTAGGTCCGGGCGTCGACGACCGGGGCGTCGAAGAAGGGGTTGGCGCGGCTTTCCAGCAGGTATGTAAGGCGCACCGCCAGGGCCCCGAGGAAGAGGACACAGGGAACCCACAGGCGGCGGTCCCGCACCAGGCGGTGGAAGCGGCCGCTCAGGCCGGTTTCGGCGGCTGCAGCAGGGGAATCAGAAGACGAGATCGGTGTATTCTTCGTGCCGGTGAAAGCTCAACTCGGTGATGCGGGCGGTGGAGGAGAGCTCGGGATCCTCGAGTCCGCCGCTGTAGTTGTAGCGGCAGACGGCGAACTGCCAGACCGAACCGGGAGCAGGGGGAGCGTCCCGGCCGAAGGCGCTCCAGGGCACGGTTACCTCCACCGACCAGGAGCTGTCGGTCACCGCGACCCGCCGGGTGGCGCCGCTCGCCGGGGGAACGAACGGTACCACCTGTTCCCAGGTGATGGTTCCCCCCTTCGAGATGCGGGCGCGGTCGGGGATGTGGATGTCGAGGAGGAAACCGTTCGGGGTCACGTGGATTTCCCAGTAGTCCGGCCGTCCGCTGCCGGGCTTGACGAAGATCTCGACGACGTCGCCGAGGGCGGGCATCTTCTGCTCGTCGCCGGTTGCCCGGGAGAAGATGTCGCTGTCGAGCAGGTGGACGTAGAACGACAGCCCCCGCCCAGTGGCCCCGGCATATGCCACTCCCGCCTCCTCCGGGAACCTGTCCTCCCCGTCCCAGAACTGCCCGAGCGGCAGCGGCTCGCAGGCGCGGTACCTCGCTGGCCGGCGGGCGCCGAAGTCCTCGAGCGGCCCGGAGAGCCGTTGCGCGGCAATCGAGGGGTTTGGCGGAGATTCCCGTCCCTGCCCCTGTACGGGTTGATCGTGGCAGGTGCAGAGCCCGGCCAGCATCATCCACCGGACGACGGGTATGCCCTGCATCGGCAGAAGTCCCTTCCGCGGCCGCTTCTGCCCTCCCGGAAGCCGGGCGGCATCCCCGCTGCCGCGGCGGTGCGGATTCCCTGGATTTTTCAGTTCCGCGCCCTGCATGTCGTCCAAGATAAGCGGTTTCGCCGGCGTGGAATAAACGCCGCCTGAATTGAAAATGGCCGCCGGCTTGCGTACTGTGACGCCCATGCCGAACCCCCCCTCACCGGCCCCCCGCCCGACATGACACCCGAGTACGTCCTCAGGCGGTTCGGGGTGTTCCTGCTGATCGTCTGGGCGGGGGCGACCCTGAATTTCGTCATTCCCCGCATCGCCCCGGTAAACCCGATCCGCGAGCGGCTGCTGCAGGCGGTCTCCCTGGGCGGGGCGGGAAAGGCGGACATGGAGCGGGTCGTCGCCTCGTACGAGGCGCGCTTCGGACTCGACCAGCCCCTGTGGAAACAGTACTACCGCTACCTCGCCGACCTGGGAAGCTTCGACTTCGGCTACTCCATCGCCTTCTTCCCGACCCGGGCCCTGGACATCATCCTCGACGCCCTGCCCTGGACCCTCGGGCTGCTCGGGGTGGCGACCCTGATCTCCTTCGCCGTCGGTTCCCTGTTCGGCGCCCTGCTCGCCTGGCCGCGCAGCCCCCCCTTCCTCGGCTGGCTCGCCGCGCCTTTCCTCGCCCTGTCGGCGGTGCCCTACTACCTGCTGGGGCTGATGCTCGTCTTCGTGCTCGGGTTCACCCTGAGGCTGTTTCCCCTCGGAGGGGGGTTCACCCTCGGCAGCATCCCGGCGCCGACCCTGGGGTTCGCGCTGGACGTGCTGCGCCACTCGGTCGTGCCCGCCCTGTCCATCGTGCTGGCGTCCGCCGGCTTCTGGGCCCTGTCGATGCGGGGCATGATGGTCACCGTGCTCGGCGAGGAGTTCGTCGCCTACGCCCAGGCGCGGGGCCTGCGCGAGCGGCGCGTGTTCCTGCGCTACGCCCTGCGCAACGCCCTGCTTCCGCAGACCACCTCCCTCGGGCTGGCGATCGGGTACGTGGTGTCCGGCGCGGTGCTGGTGGAGGCGGTGTTCGCCTATCCCGGGGTGGGAACGGTGCTGCTGCGGGCGATCCAGACCTTCGACTACTTCGTCATCTACGGCGTCGTCTTCATGGTGATACTGTCGATCGGACTCGCCACCCTGGTGCTCGACCTCGTCTACCCGCTTCTCGATCCGCGCATCACCTACAGGGAACGGTGAGGTTCGCAATGGCCTTCCTGTCCGCGGCGCTGGAGAGCGCCCGGCGCCATCCCCACCTGACCGCCGGGCTCGCCGTCGTCGCCTTCGTCGTCGCCCTGGGGCCGGTGGGCTCCCTCTTCGTCGACACCGGGGACGCGAGGGTCGGAACCGCGGAAGCGAACCTGGCCCCCTCTTCGGGGCATCCGCTGGGGACCGACTCGGTGGGCCGCGACGTGCTGGCGGTGATCGTCGCCGGCACCCCCCTCACCCTGCGGATCGGGCTTCTCGCCGGCGCGGTGGGCCTCGGGATCGGGACCTTCCTCGGCTTCCTCGCGGGGTACTTCGGCGGCTGGGCGGACACCGTAATCCGGAGCGCCGCCGATGTCCTGCTCACCGTTCCGGGGCTCCTGCTGCTCGTGGTCATCGCCACGTCGCTGCGCGCCTCGGTCAGCGTCGACATGATGGCCCTCGTCATCGCCAGCCTGGCCTGGATGGTACCGACCCGGACGATCCGGGCCCAGGTCCTGTCCCTGCGCGAGCGCGCCTACGTGCAGGTGGCGCGGCTGTCGGGAATGGGGGACATGGAGATCGTCGTCCGCGAGCTGCTGCCCAACCTGCTGCCCTACCTGGCGGCCAGCTTCGTCGCCGCGGTGGCCTCGGCGGTGCTCGCATCCATCGGGCTCGAGGCCCTCGGCCTCGGCCCCCAGAACGAGCCGACCCTCGGCATGACCATCTACTGGTGCATCTACTACGCCTCCCTGCTGCGGGGCATGTGGTGGTGGTGGGTCCCGCCGGTCGCCGTCATCGTCCTCATCTTCATCGGCCTTTTCCTCGTCTCCATGGGGTTGGACCGCGTCGCCAATCCCCGGCTGCAGAAGGCTCCGTGAGCGGGCGTGGCAGTGCCGGGGCCGCGCTCCGGGTCGAGGACCTGCGGGTATCCTACCGCACCGGGAGGGGGCCGGTGCTCGCCGCCGACGGCGTCGGCTTCAGCATCGGGCGGGGGGAGTGCCTGGGACTGGTGGGGGAGTCGGGCTCCGGCAAGTCGACGACGGCCATAGCGCTGATGCGCCTCATCCGGCCGCCCGGCATGATCGAGTCGGGCCGCGTCTGGCTCGGCGGGCAGGAGCTGCTCGGCCTCCCCGAGGAGGAGATGCGGCAGGTCCGGTTCGCCCGCGTCTCGCTGATCCCCCAGGGGGCGATGAACTCCCTCAACCCGGTGATGAGGACGGGGGACCAGATCGCCGACACCATCACCGCCCACGAGGGCGGGCTCACCCGTTCAGGGCTGGACCGGCGCGTGGCGGAGTTGCTCGCCATGGTGGAGCTGGAACCCTCCGCGGCGCGTGCCTTCCCGCACGAGCTCAGCGGCGGCATGAAGCAGCGGGTCTGCATGG
>JAPOZF010000531.1 GCA_026706165.1 Gemmatimonadota bacterium | reverse complement strand
GGATCTCGACCTGAGCTACCGCGCCCAGCTGGCGGGATGGAAGTTCCTGTTCCTTCCCGAAGTCGAGGTCCCCGCCGAACTCCCCGTCGAGATCAACGCCTTCAAGTCCCAGCAGCACCGCTGGACCAAGGGAGCGGTGCAGACGGCGAGAAAAATCCTGCCGCGGGTGTGGCGCAGTCCCGTCCCGCTCGCGGTCAAGATCGAAGCGACCTTTCACCTGACGGCAAACAGCACCTACCTGCTGATGCTGGCGATGGCCCTGCTGATGCTGCCGGTGTTCGAGATCCGCGCCGAGCTCGACTGGCGTCAGCGCATGTTCATCATCGACCTGCCGCTGTTCTCGATGGCGACGATGGCAATCTCCGGTTTTTACCTGGTCTCGCAGAAGGCGCTCTACGTCGACTGGAAGAAGCAGATAAAGTTCCTGCCGGCTCTGATGGCGATCGGCATCAGTCTCTGCATCAACAATGCGCGCGCGGTTCTGGAGGCACTTGTCGGTCACCAGAGCTCCTTCCGCCGCACTCCGAAATACGGGGCCGGGAAGAAGCGGATAACGGGGAGGAAATACGTCGGTGCAAAGACGTTGCTGGCAGGGGTCGAAATGTCAATGGCCGTCTACTTTGCGACCATCCTTCAGGAAGCCTGGTCAGTCGGCCTGTACTTCGGAATCCCTTTCCTGTTGCTGTTCCAGACCGGGTTCCTGTACACGGGAATCCTGTCGGCGTTCCAGCCTTGGATAATGCAAAAAGGCCTCCGTTCCTGAACGACCGGATCCGGTCGCCGGGAACGAAGGCCCGAGTTTTACCGCGCGGCTCAGTCAGCCTCCCTTCTCCAACTTTTATTTTTCGGGGAACGGCCAGATCAGGGCGTATTGGGTCTCGTAATCGAGGCCCTTGCGCGCCAGCAGCACTTCGATCGAGGGATAGAAGCGGTCCGCGATGTCGCGGCGCAGGTTCCTGAAGCCGATGGCGACCGAATGGGCCTGTCTCCTGAGATCCCCGGTGCGATCCTGCGCCAGCCGCCTGGCGTCGTTGAACGAACGCTTGTACAGACCGTGTGAATGGCGCAAGGTGTTGTCGTCCGGATCCTCCACGCCGTTCACCACCGCGGCGTAGTCCTCGAGAAGCTGGCGGGCATCTGCGACGTGCTGCTCGTTGAGATCGAACGCCGGGTCGTCCAGGTTGGACAGGTAGTATTGAACCTTCTCGTTGTATGGATGGAATTTCTGGATCGCCATGACGTACGTCTTCAACTCCTCGACCTGGGCCTCGTCACTGCATCCAGATAGACCCAGTATCAATGCGCATGCCGCAAGCCCCCGAAACATCGTAAATCTCCCGGTTGAGGTATTTATTCAGTAGAAGTAAGGCGAATACGAGAAGTAAGGCGAATACGCGCTCGGCCGCGCGCCCTCCCCGACTGGGACTCAAACAGCTGTCCAACTCCCCGTCAGTCAGCAAATTTCCGGCGTAACGTACGTCTGATCCGGACGAAAATCAAGATAGCCCGTCAGCCCGGGCTGGTCCCCGGGCAGGTTTGACGCTGTTTGCGGTGGCAGTACCTTTCCTCTGCCCTGGGGCCGGCACCGGCTCGCAAGTATCGGTGGCAGCCCTTGCCTGCCATCCACCTCGATCTCACCCTGCCATGCGGAGTTCGCACCGATGATCCCTCGCGAAAAACTGTACCATCAGCTCGACAACTGCCTCCTGGACGCCCGTTTCGAACGCTGGGAATCCTGTTACAAGCAGGGCAAGGTCCGCGACATGTACCTCCTCGAGGACAAGCGCATTCTGATCACCACGGATCGCCAGAGTGCGTTCGACCATGTTCTGGGCACCATTCCGCTCAAGGGGCAGGTGTTGAACCGCATCGCCAAGCACTGGTTCGACCGGACCAGGGATATTGCGCCGAATCAGGTGATCGATGTTCCGGACGACAACGTCACCGTCGCCGAAGAGCTGGCGATGATTCCGGTCGAGGTGGTGGTGCGCGCATACCTTACGGGCAGCACTGACACCTCCGTCTGGACCCATTACAACAAGGGGGTCCGCGACTTTTGCGGGTTGCGCCTTCCGGACGGAATGGTGAAAAACCAGCCTTTCGAATCGCCGATCATCACTCCGACCACGAAGTCCGAGGACCACGACGAGTCCATTTCACCAGAGCAGATCGTCGAACGGGGGCTCGTCGAGGCCGACATCTGGAAGCAGATCGAACGCATCGCTCTCGCCCTTTTTGCCCGCGGCTCCGAGCTGGCTGCAAAGCAGGGGTTGATTCTCGTGGACACGAAATACGAGCTGGGGATCAATTCGCGGGGGGAAATCGCCGTGGCCGACGAAATCCACACCCCCGATTCCTCGCGCTACTGGATCGCCGAAACCTACGCCGAGCGCCACCAGCGCGGGGATGAGCCGGAGAGCCTCGACAAGGAATTCCTGCGGCTGTGGCTCCGGGAAAAGGGCATCTCCGACGACAACATTCCCGACCTGGACAACGACATCCGCGTGCAGGTCGCCGAGCGCTACATCGACCTGTTCGAGCGCGTTACCGGCCAACCCTTCGCGGCCGAGACCAGTTCCGCTCCGATCAGGGAGCGCATCGAAACAGCAATCGCCCCGTATTTCCCGAACTAGCCTGCCCCAGGCACCATTGATAAAAAACCTCGTCTCCGCAGCGCTGGTGCTCCGTCTCGAAACCAGGCAGGTCCCTCTCGATCTGGGACTGATAGCCCTGACCTGGTTGCGGCGGCCGGTGATCGAAATCGTGCTGAACCGCGCTTCGGAGAACGCCGTCCGGCTGCGCAGAAAACTCGACGAAGTCTACCCTTTCTGAGACTGCTTCTCAGATACCGGAATGCTCCACCGTCAACTGCGTACTGCGCTCGAGGAAATTTTCGGCGTCGAATTCGTCAGCGATGCCCTCGCCAACACCGAGCTTGCCCAGGTCGTCATCTACGAATCTCCCGAGCGCTTCAAGGAGACCGTCCTCGGATTTCAGCGGCTGAACTTTCGCGACGAGCAGGTGAAGTACGCCAATCAGCTGGAGCGGGATTTCGGCTTCGCCCTGATCTGCGCGCTTCTCGACGGCGGCACCCGCGATCTCGTTGCGGAGCTCGGGCTCAGCTATCTCTGACCCGTTTCTTCACGATGCGTTCGGTTCTTCGAAGAGCTGATGCTGAACGTGTCGGAACCCGCCCGCTCCCTGAACGTCCATGACTGAACATCGATCCCGCCAACCGGATGCCCCGGGGCCCGGGGGACATCGCGCCTTCGGCATGCCCGGCTTTCGGCAAGTGGCAGTCCCTCGTTCACCTGCACCGACCGCCAGGAGCTTCGCTGCCGATTGACGGGCAACCGACCCTCGATTTCGCTATCTTCCCCCTCGATTTCGGCCCTTTCCCGGAACCGCCGGGCAATGGCCTCCGGTCCACCACCCCCGTTTACCTGCCGTGAGCTACAACCTCGCCGACCTCCACATGCACTCGTTCTGCTCCGACGGACTCCGCACTCCGGCGGAGGCGGTGGGAGAGGCGCTCCGGGCGGGAGTCCGCGCCATCAGCCTGACCGACCACGACACCGTCGAGGGTGTCGAAGAGGCGGTGGATGCCGGCGTGCGCCTCGGGATCCGGGTTATTCCCGGAATCGAACTGAGCGCCCACATCGGCGACCGCGAGGTCCATCTGCTCTCCTATTTCATCCGCCGCCGTCACCCGGTACTGAACGATTACGTCGGTCTGCTGCGCCGGCGCCGGCGCGAGCGCGGGGTCGCCATGGTCGAACGCCTCAACGAGCTCGGGGTCGCCATTTCCATTGACGAAGTGATGCGTCACGCGACGAGCGGTCTACTGGGAAGACCCCACGTCGCCGCGGCGATGGTGGGCGTTGGGGCCGTCGCCTCGAAGGAAGAGGCCTTCGACCGCTACATCGGGGATCGCCGCCCGGCCGCGGTGCCGAAACCGCGGTCCCCCGCTGCCGACGTGATCGCCATGGTCCACCGCCTTGGCGGCGTCGCCGTCCTCGCGCACCCCGGCAACAGCTGTCCCTTGCCGATGCTGACCAGGCTCGTCGACTCGGGGCTGGACGGCATCGAGGTCTTCCACCCGTCGCACCAGCCCGCCCAGATCGAACACTACACCCAACTTGCCGAGCGCTACGGACTCCTGCCGACAGGGGGCTCTGACAGCCACGGCGAAGAGTCGGGTCCTCGCATAGGAGACTGTGGAATAGGCTGCGAGGCGATCGCGGCCCTCGAAGCGCGCGCCGCCGGGTATGCGTAGTCTGCTGCCGGTTCTGACGGTCGTTTCCGCCGCGGCTCTGCCCCTCCAGGCGGCGCCCGGTCTCCTTCCGCAAACCCCGCATCAGGAAGCCGTTCCTCCCGTTCAAGGCCTGCTCGGAACCAAAATCGGCGACATTGTCTGGAGCGGCCGCTACCTGTGGATCGCCACCGAACGCGGACTGGCGCGGCTCGACCCGACGGACAGCAACGGCCTCAAGGACAGCGACTGGGTTACCTTCACCGAGGCCCACGGACTCGGGCGCGGTTCGGTGAGCGCCCTGGCCGCGTCCGGCGACACCGTCTGGGCAGCAACTCTTTTCGACACGACCCTTGGATCCTCCGGCCAGGCCGGCAACGGCCTGAGCTTCAGCGTGAACTCCGGAGAGACCTGGAGGCACATCCCGAACGAGACCATCTTCGATCCGTCCAGGCCCTCGTTCGCTGATCCGGAGCCCACGCAGGTGGACAACGCCTGTTACGGGCTCGCCCTCGACGGCAGCACGGTCTGGGCGGCCTTCTTCGCCGGCTCCTCGGTGCGCTCCCGCGACGCCGGCCGCACCTGGGAACGGGTCCTGCCGGATGGCGCCGACAAGATCGTCTATAACGTCGGCGACAATGATGCCCGAAAGTTTCGCATCCTCGCCGACAGCCTGGCCGACAGCGGCGACGCCGACGAGGAACGGGTGCGGGAAGCTCGCGCCGCCGCCGACAGTCTCGACCTGCAATCGTACGTTCATCGCACCTTCTCGGCGCTCGCCTACGACGACACCGTCTGGGTCGGTACTGCCGCCGGGGTTGCCCGCAGCTTCGATGGAGGAACCACCTGGAAGCAGTCCCGGGCCGCCTTCGACGAGTTCGGAGAGAGGCTGGCCGGCAGCCTGAGCGCCAACTGGGTGGTTGCCATTGCCAGGCAGCGCCTCCCGGGCGGCGGCAGCGCCGTCTGGGCGGGGGCGAACCTGGGGCCGGCCAACCGGGAAACAGCGGCCATCAACTTCAGCGCGGACAACGGGGAATCCTGGCAGTTCTCGGGGCCGACCTTCGCATGGGGGTTCGCCTTCGCCGGGAACGCGGTCTGGGCCGCCAGCAACGACGGCCTGCTGCGCAGCGGAGACGCCGGCCTCACCTGGGAGACCGTCGTCGTCGAGGACCTGCAGTCGCGGGACCATCTGCGCGGGACCTTCGTCGGCGTGGAGACCGCGCCGAACCCGGAAGGGGGGAAGATCCTCTGGGTCGGGGCGGAAAACGGACTCGCGCTGGGAGCGGTCGCCGACCCGGACGGCGAACCGGTCGCCGACATCGAATGGCGGATCCTGGCGTTTCCCCTGAAAACGCGGGCCCTCGATTCGGGAGACTTCATCGGCGAAGGGGGCGCTGCCGATCCCGACAGCACCCTCACCTACGCGGCTCCGAGCCCCTTTGCCCCTTCCCGGGACGAGCACACCCGCATCGTCTTCGGCCTTGAGAATCCCGCCGAGGTTTCGATTTCCCTCTACGATTTCGCCAG
>JAPOZF010000171.1 GCA_026706165.1 Gemmatimonadota bacterium | reverse complement strand
GTGTCGACTCCGAAGAACATGTAGAAGTTGTTGTCCGGCTTTCCGAGAAGGCGGGCTTTCAGCGCCTCCAGCCGGTCCTCGCGGTCCTCGCGGGGGCTGTCCCGGTGCAGGAGGAACGGCCTGGCTTCGACCAGGATCCCCACCTTGCTGTCCCCCGCCCGGGCCCGGGCGGAACGGCGCGAGGGTTCGCCGACGATCCTCATCAGCAGCGCCTGCCCGTCGTAGGCGAGCCTCGACCTGCGGCTCGCCTTGTTGACGACGGCGGTCAGCGACTTGCTCTTGTCTTCCTCGACGAGCTTGCGCGACTCCTTGAGGAGGTGCTTGAGGAATTCGGACGCCTCCCTTTCCGTCACTTCTTGCGGCCGCAGGGCAAGCAGCCCTTTCCAGGCCGGGCTTTGGCGCTTGCGCCGCGCCTCGAGGCTGTCGGTCAGGGCCAGCAGCCTGCTCCGCACCTCCGCCTCCTCCATGCCGGTCAGGGCGCTCAGCTCCGACAGGAAGTCGGCGGACCTTCCCATTTTCGGAGCGTTGAGCCGGTCGTGCCCGAGGGCGAGGAGCTGCGTTTCGAAGCTCTCCGCGGCGGCGGCGGTGGCCGAGGTGGTCAGAAGAACAGCCAGTGCGAGGCCACGGATCAGTGCTGTCATCGTCAGGCGTCCTTTCGGTTCCCCGTGAAGTCGGTCTGGGGCTCCTCGTCGTAGCGGGCGCATATCGAACCGTTCCCGCCGGAAATCGATGCGATGTCGTTGAATATCAGGTCCCGCTCCTGCGAAGTCACCACCGGGAAGAGGTAGTTCCGGTTGACGTGTTTCATCCCCCCTCCTTCCTGCGCCCTCCTCCTGGCGAACTCGACGTGCCGGTGAAGCCGCTCCCGGGTGTATTCGTTGGCGAACCCCGCCAGGGAACCGAGCATGTTCTCGGCGACCGCGAGAAGCCCCGGGTCGATCTCGACGGCGATCGAGCTCCTCCCGGCCGCCATCGCCGCGGCCGCGGTCATGCCGGTGCCGGAAAAGGGATCGAGCACCACGTCCCCCTTGATCGAATGCATGCAGACGAGCCGGTAGGCCAGCTCGAACGGAAAGGCGGCGCTGCGCTCCCGCGAGGCCGGATCGACCAGCTTCTGCCCGGCTCCCCTGAGGTCGAACCAGACGTCGGAGAACCAGGAGTTCCTCTCCTCCCAGAAGAAGGCGCTCTGCCGCCGCAGGGCCTTTTCACCGGGCTGGGTGAACAGGCGGCGCTTCCCCTTCCTGGCGATAAGGATGTACTCGTGCTCGTAGGTGACGTAGGCGCCGGCCGGCAGCGTCCCGGATCCCATGAACTTGTTCGGCGCGTTGGTCGGCTTGCGCCACAGGATGTCTGGCAGCGGCACGAAGCCGAGCTGCGACAGGCAGGCGATCACGCGGGAGTGGTTCGAGTAGAGGCGGAACTCGCCGCCCAGGGTGCGGGTGGCGTCGCCGATGTTGATGCAGGCGATCCCCCCGGGCCGCAGCGCGCGGTGGACCTCGCGCCAGGCGGCGTCGAGGTGCCCGTGCATCAGGGCGAAGGCGCGGTCCCCGTCGGCGGCGGCGAGCGCCTCTTCGACGCCGGCTGCCTGTTGTCCGAAGAGGCCGTCCCACATTTCGATCATCGGGTACGGCGGGGAGGTGACCACGAGGTCGACCGATTCGTCGCCCACCTCAGCCATGCAGGCGGCGTCGCCGTGGATCAGCCTGGCGGTGGTTTTCACGGCCTCCGCTTCCCGGGGGAAAGGAAGCCGGCAGACAGGATTTCCTCGCTTCCCCCTGCTCTTGACGGACCCCTGTCCATACCTTTTTTCAATTCGATGTGCGCGTTTTCGCGCAAAGATAGCCATCCCCCAGGAGGACTACCATGACACTGAGAATCAACGACGAAGCCCCCGATTTCACCGCGGAGACCACGGAAGGCACCATAAACTTCCACGAGTGGATCGGCGACGGCTGGGCCATCCTGTTTTCCCATCCCAAGGACTTCACCCCGGTCTGCACCACCGAGCTGGGAACCGTGGCCGGGCTCAAGCCTGAGTTCGAGAAGCGGAACTGCAAGATCCTGGGGATCAGCGTCGACGGCGTCAGCGACCACCACGCCTGGTCGAAGGACATCGAGGCGTCGCAGGGCCACGCGATAAACTACCCGCTGGTCGGAGACCCGGAGCTCAAGGTCGTCAAAGCCTACGACATGCTCCCCGCCGATGCCGGCGACACCTCCGAGGGGCGCACCCCGATGGACAACGCCACCGCGAGGTCGGTGTTCGTCATCGGCCCCGACAGGAAGATCAAGGCGACGATCACCTACCCGATGAGCACGGGGCGCAACTTCGAGGAGATCCTGCGCCTGCTCGACTCCTGCCAGCTGACCGCGACCAAAAAGGTCGCGACTCCGGCCAACTGGCAGCAGGGAGGGGACGTGATCATCGTGCCGGCGGTGTCGGACGAGGAGGCGAAGGAGACCTATCCCGACGGCTGGGAGACCCCGCTTCCCTACATCCGCGTCGTTCCCCAGCCGTAGCGCCGGGCGGGAATCCCGCGCCGGCCCGGACGTCGAGCAGCCAGACCCGGCGCATGCCTTCCCTGCCCGGACGGGCGGGTGCGAAGGGGCTGGCAGCGGCCGGCACTCGCGCCCGAACTACCGGGCCCGAACCTGCAGCCGCGTCTCTCCGGGTGCCGCTCTTTGTAGAGCGAGCCCGTGGGGGGGGGGGCGGCTTTTTTTGGCCGCAATCTCAGCTGCCGGTCGAGCGGTAGCGGCGGACCCCGAACCGGTGCGGATCCGCTACCGGACCTCAGGGTCGATTTACCACGGCATCAGCCCCAGCATCGCCTGGCCGAGCCAGGTGTAGGTGGTCACCTCGCGGAGGGTCATCGGCATCGGGCCGGCGGCCGATACGTAGAATGCCTCGTAGACCATGACGATCACCAACCCGAAGAACAGCTGCGTCGCCATGCCGGCCAGGGCCGCGGCCCGGTACTGCAGGAGGGTCCGCAGCTGGGCGCTGAGCAGGGCCGTGTACCCGCTCACATTCCCTCCTGCCCGTAGAGCTCGGCGACGATCTCCTCTATCGGCGGGTTCTCGACGAACAGGTCGCGCACCCCGTGGTTGGCGGCTATGCGGTTGATCAGCTCCGCGGTCGGGGTGCGGGCCGGGTCGTACCCGAGGTGCCAGCGGCGCCCCTCGCGGCGCACCACCCGCGCCTCCCTTTCCCCGATGGAGTCGCACCTGTCCTCGAGGTCGACGACGAGGCGGCGCTCGGGGGAGACCCGCGACCGCAGCGCGGCCACCGTTCCGTCCATGAGGATGCGGCCGCGGCCGATCACCATCACCCGGGAGCACAGCGCCTCGACCTCGTCCATGTCGTGGGTGGTCAGGATCACCGTGGTGCCGCGCTCCCGGTTCAGGCGCCTGACGAAGTCGCGCACCGCGAGCTTGGAGACCGCGTCGAGGCCGATGGTCGGCTCGTCGAGGAACAGCAGCGCCGGGTCGTGCAGGAGGGCGGCGGCGAGGTCGCAGCGCATCCGCTGCCCGAGGCTCAGCTGTCGTACCGGCACGTCGAGAAGGGGTCCGATGTCGAGCACCCCTACCAGCTCTTCGAGGCGGCGCCGGTACGCCCCGGCATCCACCTTGTAGATATGCCGGAGCAGGTCGAACGACTCGACGACCGGCAGGTCCCACCACAGCTGGGTGCGCTGCCCGAACACCACGCCGATGCCGGCGACGTGGGCGGTGCGCGCGCGCCACGGCACCCTGCCGGCAATCTCGCAACACCCGCTGTCGGGGACGATGATGCCGGACAGCAGCTTCACCGTCGTCGACTTGCCGGCCCCGTTCGGTCCGATGCAGCCGACCAGCTCTCCCGCTTCGAGGGCGAAGGAGACCCGGTCGAGGGCCCGCACGGTGCGGTGCCGCCTGCGCGCCATGCCGCGGAGCGCCCCCCACAGCCCGGGCCGCCGTTCCGCCACGCGGTAGGTCTTGACCAGGTCCTCGGCGACGACCAGTGGCACTGCCCCGGACCTCACTCCCCCGCAGATCTCGAACCCTCCCGCCCCGCCAGGCGGTTCCGCCGCCTCGCCGCGGGGGTGAGGATCCCGTAGGTCCGGCACAGCCGGGAGAAGCTCTGGGGCGCGATCCCGAGCGCCGTTCCGGCATCCTTGCTCGTGCGGTAGATCCTGGCTGCCAGCTCGATCCGCTCACGCTCGACCTTGACCATGAACCATGCCTCCCTTGTTTGAGGTTCGTAATAGCGAACTGATATGTAAATAGTACGCTATCAATGACGCATCGGCAATGGTTCTTTTCCGCGGACCGAAATCGATTTTCGGTTTGCAATTGTTAACCTGACGGCAGTACCCTTCTTCCCATACCGGCGGCAGACCGGGTTCGCCGCCGCTGACATCCCGCCGGAGACCGCCGCATGGACATCGGTGAAAACATCAGGAATTACAGACAGTTACGAAGTCTGACCCTGCCGGAGCTCGCCTCCCGGGCCGGGGTATCCAAGGCCTTTCTGTGGGAGATCGAGAGCGGCAACAGCAAGCGGCCGGGGGCGGAGACCCTGTGGAAGATCGCCGACGCCCTCGGGGTGACGATCGCCGATCTCATGGGCAAGGAGCGCACGGAGAGCGCCGCGACCTCGATTCAGCCGGAGGTGAACGAGGGATTGCGCGCCTTCATCAACGAGCGCAAACGGCTCGGCTCCCCCCTGGAACCGGAGGAGATCGAGTCGCTGTCCGTGGTGCAGTTGAAGGGGGGGAGACCGGCCACCAAGGAGCAGTGGGCCCTTGTTTACGGGATTCTCAAGGAGACCACCGGGGGCCGGCATGGCTGAGACGCCGGCGCGGTCGACTGCCCCCGGGGCGGGCCCCGGGGCCACGGGGCGGGAACAGGCGGAGGAGCGGGCGGCCCTCGACATGGTCCGCGCCAGGGCGCGCGCCGCCCTGTCCGAGGCGGAGGAGCTGCTGCGCCGCGTCGATCCGGACTGGTCGCCGCCGCCGTACGACGCGCTGCTGGTTGCCCAGGCCCTCGGGATCCGCTGCGTCAGGATGGACACCCCGTCCGCTTCCCCCCACCCGGCACTGCTCTGCCGGTCCCGGGACAGGCCGACGATCCTCTACCGGGAGGGCGCGGACGCGCGCACCCGTTTCAACCTCTTCCACGAAATCGCGCACACCCTGTTTCCCGATTTCCGGGAGAATCCCCTGTTGAGCCGCCGCAGGCCCCGGCTGTTCGAGCCGGACGGACGGCTGGAGAGACTGTGCGACGCCGCCGCCCTCGAATTCATGATGCCCGCCGACCTTTTCGAGGCCGATCTCGTCGACAACGGCTTCGGCGCCGAAAGGGTGGCGGACCTGTGCGCCCGCTACGGGGTCTGGCCCGAGGAGGTCTGCCTGCGCATGATCGCCAGCGACCTCGAGTGCTGCGGGCTGGCCCGTTTCGAGTGCGCCCCCGGCCCGCGGCGGCGGCATCCCCTGCAGCAGGAACGGACTCTGGGGATGCGGTATTTCGTCGCCTCGGCCTCCTTCCAGGACCGCGGGCTGGCGGTTTTGCGGCGGCTCGACCTCGACCGCGGCCACCCGCTCCACGTGGCGGCGCGCTCGAAGAAGCCGGCAACCGCGGAACTGCTTGTCCCCCTGCTGACCGGGGACCTGCACCCGTTCCTGGTCGAAGCCCTTCCGCTTCCCGGCCGGCGGCGGCACGGGTACAGTCCCGTGGCCGGGTTCTTCTACCCCCGCTGAATCAGTACCGGCCGGCCGCAGAAACCAGCGATCGGATCCGCTG
>JAPOZF010000352.1 GCA_026706165.1 Gemmatimonadota bacterium | reverse complement strand
GCACGTCCTTGATGGCGTCGGGGTTGAAGGTGGAGAAGAACCCGAAGAGGTGGGACGGGTTGTAGAGAGGGATGTGGTCGAGGAGGATCGCCGTCTGGTCCGGCCCGCCGCCCCTTATGTAGAGGCCGCTGGTTAGGTCGGAGGCCGACTGGATGCCGGGCAGCAGCTGCAGGCTGCGCAGCAGGTCGGCCTCGCCCACGGCCGGCATCTGCTGCAGGGGCTCTGCCTGCAGGGCGATGAAGCTGCTCTGGGTCGCCTGCTCCAGCTCCTCCTCGCGCTCGACCTCCACCACCACCGCCTCCTCGCGGATGGGCTGCCAGGTCAGGGACCAGTCCCGGCGCACGTCGATTCCGGCCTCGAAGCGCAGCGTGTCCCGGAGGGTCTTGTATCCGATGTAGGACACCGACACCGCCCAGGTGCCTGCCGGGATATCCTTTACGGCGTAGTAGCCGCTGCTGTTGCTCAGGGCCCCCAGCCGCACCTCCTCGATCGCGACGGTGGCCAGCGGCAGGACCTCGCCGTTCCCGGCGTCGGTCACGAAGCCGCCGAGGGTGGCCGCCTGTGCGCCTGCCGCCGCAAGCAGCAGCAAGGCGGCCGGCAGACGCGCAGCTTTTCTGATTCCCGGGGTCGGCATTACTGAAGGGGAAGACTCCGGACGGCTTGCCCGGTTTCGTTTTCGGAAAAGATTCTCTTGCTTTGGAAACCAAAGGCCGCTTTTGAGATGGCGGACAAACAGGTCAACTTATCCGCCGGTTCGAATTCGTGCCAACCCTGACGATTCCGCGGAAACTCCCGGGAAGCAACATCCGCCACACAATGAACGGGCCGGCAGGTATCCACGGCCTTCCAGGAAAAACAGCATGCAGATCGTCCTGAACTCGAAGTTCTTCTCCGGCCTGCCGGTTCCCGAACTGGGCGAAAAGGCGCTCGAGCTGGGGTACGACGGCATCGACGTCTGCGTCCGCCCGGGCCACCCCGTCCACCCCGGCAACGCCGCGGCCGAGCTTCCCAAGGCGGTGGCCGTGTGGGCAAGGCAGGGGCTGTCCTGCCCGCTGGCGACCGCGGCCACGGACTTCGTCGATCCGGCCGCTCCCGGCGCCGAAAGCCTGTACGCCGCCTGCGCCGAGGCCGGGGTGCCGCGGCTGAAGATCGGCTTCTGGCGCTTTGCCCCGGGGGACGACTACTGGCAGGCCGTCGACGCCGCGCGCCGGGACCTGGAGGGCTTCGCCACCCTCGGCGGGAAACACGGCGTGCAGACCTGCTACCAGGTCCACAGCGGGGCCTGCCTCGGCTCGAACTGCGCCGGGCTGATGCACCTGATCCGCGGGTTCGACCCGCGCCTCGTCGGCGCCTATCCCGACCTCGGCCACCTCGCCCTCGACGGCGAGGACTGGGAGATGGGGCTGGCGATGGTGCGCGAGCACCTCTCGGTGGTTGGGATCAAGGACGCCATGTACAGCCGCGAGCCGGAGAGAAGGCCTCCCTGGAACCACTGCTTCGTCAAGGTGGGGGAGGGGTGCGTCGACTGGGAAAGATGCCTCGGCATCCTCAGCGGTTTCGGCTTCGACGGCCCGCTGACCGTGCACACGGAGTACCGCTTCGACGAGGCGATCATCCGGCAGGTGGGCTGGGCGGAAAGCTCGCCGCCGAACCTGGATGAATGGGCCAGGGCGGACGCGGCGTACCTGCGTCAGGCGCTGGCCGCGCTCGGTCCGGGTGCCGGCAAACAGTGAATGGAGTTGACATGCGACTGAACGAACGGCAGTTGCGGCACTTCCACACCTTCGGATACCTGATCGTCCGCAAGCTCCTTTCCCCCGCCGAAGTCGGGTGGGTCACCGAGGAGTTCGAGTGGTCGATCCGGAACCGCGGGGGCGGCAGGGAGCACGACGGCAGCCGCCGCACCATGTTCGGCGGCCCGATCGAGCACACCCCGAAGATGTGCACCCTCCTCGACCACCCGGGGGTTCGCGGCCTGATCGGGGGGGTGATCGGAGAGGACTTCAACTACTGCAGCGGCGACGGCAACTACTACGCCGGCGACACAAACTGGCATCCCGACGGCAACTGGGGGCGGCTGTGGGCCACCAAGACCGCCTTCTACCTCGACGAGCTGCGGGCGGAAAGCGGCTGTCTGCGGGTGATTCCCGGCAGCCACCGCCCCGACCACTTCGTCCGCAAGGAGGAGATCAGACCGAACGATTCCGAGGAGCTGTTCGGAGTCCCGGGGAGCGAGTTCCCCGGCAACGTCGCCATCGAAACCGATCCGGGAGACGTCGTCATCTTCAACCACGACCTCTACCACGCCTCCTTCGGCGGCGGCGGCCGCAGGCGCATGTTCACGATGAACTGCACCCGGCACGCACGAACCCCCGAGGAGCACGACCTCGCCCGCCAGTACCTCTCCGTCCATTCTCCGGGCGGATACAAGGTCGACACCGGCGCCGGCATGTTCTATCCCACCATGCTCGACACCGCCGGCGAAAGCCGCATGGTCCACCTGCGGCAGGCGGCGCAGATCCACGACGAGCTGTTCCCGGAGTTCGCGCGCGGGCAGGGCCTGACCGCGTCTCCGGCGTCCGGGTAGCCGTCGGCCGCATCGACAGGAGGCCCCTGCGACTGGTTGCCGGCCTGCCGGCAGAAGATCGATCCCGTAGAGAGTCAGCCCGAACCGGAGTACGGCGCGAGGTCGAGATCGGGAAACAGCACCCCGAGATTGGCCAGGGTTTCGCCGTCGTAGTACGGGTGGCCCGGGGGCGGCCATCCGAACAAGGTCCGCACCCGCGGCGTGGTGTGGTCTCCCAGAACGGTTTGATGTGCTCCCGCTCGGGACCGGTCCAGGGATTGGCGAGCTTCGTCCAGCGGCTGGTGTCGGCGCGGCACATCGACAGGGTCCAGAAGGCGCGCTGCATGCGCAGGTTCCGGAAGGGAACGGCGGCGAGCACGCAATAGGAGGAGAGGAACAGCGCCGACCCGGCCTTCGCGGTGGTCGGAACCGGCGCGGCGAACTCCGGGACCTTGCGGATGTCCCCGACGCTGCCCGAGGTGAGGTTGCCCTCGGCCGCCAGCCTCGGGAACAGCTCGACCACCTGGTGGTGGGACCCCGGTATCACGTGCATCGGCGCCCCGTCCTCCTCGACGTCGTGCAGGTAGACGCCGCTGTTGACGTAGTCGAAGGCCCCGACGGCGCGGCTCGGGGGCAGGAAGCAGTTGGTGTAGTGGTCGATGTGGTATCCCTGCCAGAGATGCTCGGCGTGGCGCTCGTCGGTGGGGCCGGAGCGCATGAACAGGTGGGCGTTGCAGTAGCTGGCTTCGGCTCCGAGGCACTGCTCGAAGACATCGAGGTACTCGTCCTTCTCGATCAGCCTGTCGAGGGCGTCGGCCCCGGTCGGAAACTGGGCGCGCCCGTGCTCGGTGTTGCCGTAATGGGGAACCGCGGCCGTGGGGACCGGCTCGACCGAGCCGGGCTTTTCACCGGCGTCGAGGGCGGTGAGGTGCTCCTCGAACCTCCTGCCGTAGAAGATCTTTTCCATCTCCTCGAGCGCCGCCCCGACCTCGGCGGGGGAGAACAGGTCCGGCACCAGGATGTAGCCGTCGCGCCGGAAGTCGGCGAGCTGGCTTTCGGTCAGCGGCATGGGATTTCTCTCCCTGGTGAATCCGCCGGGGCGGCGGTACCGCGGAAACGGAAAAGGCTGCTCCGTTATTCCCGGGAACAGCGACAAGGTAGGGGACCGGCCGCCCGGATATCAACGCCGACAGGGGGATGGATCCGGTTCCGGTGTCGCCGTCGCGGCAATGGGTTCCTGCCAGGAATCGCGTTCTCGCGCGGCTACCTTCGCTGCCGGCGGCCCCGTGAAGCGCGGTCCGCCTCAAGGGAAAACCGTTCGTCCGGCCGCGGGGCCAGTCCGAAGAATGCGGCCATGATCGCGCCGCTGGCTATGCGCGCCGCCCCTGCCAGGCCGAAGGCCGCCCAGTACCCGTGCTCGAGGATCAGCATCCCCCCGAAAATGCTGCCGGCGAAGCTGAAGATCTGGAAGCCGCAGACGCGGAACCCCTGGATGCGGGCCCAGTAGCGGCGCGGCAGAACCTGGGTGGAGAAGTGCTGGTCGGAGGGGTTGTCGATCACCTCCCCGGCGCGCACGAGGAGGAACATCGCCACCGCCACGGGCAGGCTGATGGCCGCGCCCATGACGGCGACGGCGCCGCCGCCGATGCAGCGGGCGCAGAGGATCGCCGCGGTGGGCCCCAGCCGGCGCACCAGCGAGGGCGCTCCGAAGGTGGTGGGCAGGCTGACTAGCTGGCTGAGAAAGAAAATCGCCCCGATCGCCGCGGGCCCGACCCGCAGCTCCTCCTCGAAGAAGACGTTGAAGAACGGGTAGGTCAGTCCCATCGAGAAGCCGCGGCCGGCGCTCAGGACGGCGATGGCGGTGCAGACGCGCCAGGGCCGGCCGCTGTCGGCGTCCGCTTCTTCGGGGGGCGCCCCGGAGGAAACCTGGTGACGGGTCCTGCCCTCGACCGCGAGCAGGGGGAGCACCGCAACCAGCGAGAAGAAGGCCCCGAGCAGCAGCGAGTAACGAAACGGCTCCGGCATCTCCGTGGAGGCGCCGAGGAACCAGGCAAGGGCCCCGGGCATGAGGCCTCCCGCCATGCTGAGAAGCATGCGGATCACGACCTGCAGGGCGGTCCAGATCACCAGCGCCTCGGCGCGCCGCGAGGGGTGGGCGTTGTCCGCGAGGAAGGGGACGTGGTTGACCCAGATGCAGGCCGAGCCCAGGCCGCCGACGAAGGAGAAGGCCAGCAGGGCCCCGGGGGCGCCGGCGAAGCAGAGCCCCAGCTGCGAGACGGTCAGCAGCAGGCTCGACCCCACCAGGAACGGCTTGCGGCCGAAGCGGTCGCTGAGCATGCCGGCGGGAAGGGCGAGCAGTCCGGTCGCCAGCGGCGCCATGCCGGCCACCTGGCCGATGAAGTCCTCCTGGTACCCCAGGCGCAGCAGGTAGAGGTTGTAGAGCAGCGTGAACAGCGCCATGCCGGCGTTGATCGAGATGCCGTAGAGGAAGAACAGCCGCACGGTCCGGTTGAACTCGCGCAGGTGGAAACCGCTGAGGGCCGCGGTGATCGAAATGGGCATCGGTTACCGGAAGTGGAGCGCGGGGCTCACGGGAGCAGGGACCGCGGGCAGAAACGGGGGCAGGCCGTCTCCTCCGCAGGTTCCCGGAAGTCCACGGAAAACCGAAGGGGAAGGGGGACAGGCGGGCGGCAGGCTGGCCGCCGCGGCTTTCTTCACGGGTCCGGACCTGCCCTCACCCTGTCAGTATCCGCGCCAGCAGGTCCGGTTCGACGTTGCCGCCGCTGACCACCGCGGCAGCCGTCTCGCCGGCGGGCAGGCTGTCGCGGCGGAACATCCATGCGGCCGCGGCGACGGCGCCGCTCGGCTCGGCCACCAGGCGGGCGTCGAGGAGGATGCGCCGCATCGCTTCGGCGATCTCCTCCTCGCTGACGGTGACCACGCCGTCGACGAACGCCCTCATGTGCGCGAAAGTGACGGCGCCCACGCGGGTGGCGCGCAGGCCGTCGGCCATGGTCCGGCGGGTCTGCGCCAGCTCGAACTCGACGATTTCTCCGCGCTCGAAGCTCGCCCTGGCGTCTCCTGCCAGCTCCGGTTCCACCCCTATTACCCTGGCGCCCGATCCGCCGAGTTTGGCCGCTGCGGCCACCCCGCTGAGCAGGCCGCCGCCGCCGATGGGGGCGAGCACGAGATCGGCCTGCGGCAGGTCCTGGAAGATCTCCAGGCCG
>JAPOZF010000648.1 GCA_026706165.1 Gemmatimonadota bacterium | reverse complement strand
TGGGTTTTCTCTTGGATGTCGGGATCGATCGCGAACGTCCCCTCGAGCTCGGCGGCGTCCGCTACCTCCAGCGTCTCGCGCATCTCGACTTCGACACCGGGATCGCCCGAGGCGGTGAGAGAGACGCGAACCGGATGCGGCTTCTTGTTCACGATCCGCCAGCGGACCGGGTGGGGGACGCCGGCGACCAGCTTTTCGTCGCACAGGCTGCACGACGCCGACAGGTCGCCGTTCTCGATCTCGATGATCCCCCAGCTCTGGCGGTCGAACACCAGTCGGAGGAAATCGCCGTCCGGGGCCCGCCAGAGGTACTCGTACACCTTCACCTTTCCCCGGGTCATCACGTCCTCTTCCAGCTCGAGCTTCCGCACCTGGGTGTCGTACCAGTCGTGCCTGGCGAAGAAAACCGCAGCGAGCGGATGCCGGCGGGCGGCGGGGGTGAAGTTCTCCATGTGCACGGCCGAGTCCGGCCGCCACATGAAACCCGTCTTCTTGTACAGGGGAACGGCCTTCAGGTTCCCCGACCAGGTGTACAGATCGACGCGCTGGAACCCCGCCTCGCAGGCGCGGTCCAACGCCGCCTGGAGCACGGACTTCCCGTGCTTCTTCCCGTGGTACTCCGGATGGCAGTTGAGGTACGGGATGAATGCATGAGCCTTCTGCCCCGGCTTCGCCCGGATCGTGCAGATGCTGACGATCCTCCGTTCGTTCTCGGTGACAAAGGCCCCCAGCAGGTTGCTCTCGCGGATTTCCCGCTCCTGTTCGTCCGCGGTCGTCTGCCACCCCCCGCCTCCCGGCCAGGCGGTATCCGCCTCCATCTCGAATACGGCGAGCTTCTCCGCGTCCCCCTTCCGCCAGTCCTCCACGAGATTTCTGGTTTTGTGGAGCATGGACGCCTCCCTGCAGCAGTTGAAATTCAAGGTGTGTACACGACGGCAGAAGCGGAGTCGAAGCATCTCATGCCGGAGCCCGGGTAACGTCCCCTGGACTGCTGTCGTGCTTCAAGGGGCTATATTAAGGATCGGCTTGAACAATGGTGATTATTAATATCTGCGGTGATTTTTAATGTCTGCGCCTTGCGATGTCGTCATTGCCGGGGCGGGTGCCGCCGGAGCGGTGCTCGCGGCGCGGCTGAGCGAAGATCCGACCCGCTCGGTCCTGCTGCTGGAAGCCGGGCCGGATTTTCCTGCGGTAGAAGACCTGCCCGAGGAGATCCGCCATGCCTACGGGCGCGACCGCAATATCTGGGATCGCGCCTTCGGAGCGGGCACCCGGTTCGGCTGGGAGTACCGCGCCCGCGCCACCGACCTGCGCCCTGACATGTTTGTGCCGCGCGGCAAAATTGTCGGCGGGTCGTCTGCGGTGAACGCGCAGATTTTCCTGCGGGGAGTGCCCGAGGACTACGACTCGTGGGCGGCCGCGGGCAACGACCTGTGGAGCCACGACGCCCTGCTGCCCTTCCTGTGCCGCCTCGAGTCCGACCCCGACTACGGCGGCGCCCCCTACCACGGCGCCGACGGCCCCATCCGCGCGCGGCGGTTCAGGCACCACGAGCTCAACCCCGAGCACCGCGCCTTCTACGAGGCCGCGCTCGCCGCCGGCTACCCCGACTGCCCCGATCACAACGACCCTGCTTCAACCGGCGTCGGCCCCCTGGCCCTCAACAACCCCGAGGGCATTCGCTGGAGCTCCAACATCGGCTACCTCAACCCGGCCCGCGGGCGTCCCAACCTCACCATCCAGGCAGACAGCCACGTCCACCGCGTGCTCTTCGACGGCCGGCGCGCCACCGGCCTGCTCGTCGAGCGCGGCGGCGCCCTGTCAACGGTCCACGGCGGAGAGATCGTCCTCTGCGGCGGGGCCATCGGCTCGCCGCACCTGCTCCTGCTGTCGGGGGTCGGGCCGGCCGCGCACCTGGAGGCGATGGGCGTCGACGTGGTCTGCGACCTGCCCGGCGTCGGCCGGAATCTGCGCGACCATCCGCAGGTGAGCGTGACTTTGCGGGCAAAGGAGGAGTACCTCGGCGACGGCACGGAGCCCCGGCTGCAGATCGGCCTGCGCTACACCGCCGCCGGATCGGACTGGCGCAACGACATGTTCGTGATCCCGGCCTCCTTTGCCACCGAGGAGGGCTACTACGCCTCGTCGTATTCCAAACCTCTGGGGTTTTACCTGGTCGCCTGCATCTACCTCGCCGAGGGGCAGGGGAAACTCGAACTGGCTTCCACCGCCCCCCACGTGCAGCCCGTGCTCGACTACAACTACCTGGCCGAGACCTCGGACTGCCGCCGGCTGCGCGAATCCGTCCGCATCGTCATCGACCTGCTCGAACACGAGGCACTGGACTCCCTCGTCGCCGGGCGCATCGGCCCCACCGACGCCGAGCTCGACACCGACGACGCCCTCGACGAGTGGATGCGGCGCGAAGTGGGCACCAGCCACCACGTCTCCTCGACCTGCAAGATGGGGCCGGCGAGCGACCCGACGGCGGTGGTCGATCAGTACGGCCGGGTGCACGGCCTCGAAAACCTGCGCGTCGCCGACGCGGCCGTCATGCCCGACTGCGTGCGCGCCAACACCAACGTCACCTCGATGGCAATCGGCGAGCGCATCGCCGATTTCATGCGCTGAAGGGATTATGGGCGATGTTGCGGGAACATCCTCCGTTCGCGGGCCCCGGACCTTACGCCTTGCCGTCCTGCAGCGAAGCGCATTTCATTCACATTCTCCTCAACTTCCCCCCAAAAAGGAGAGCATCGTGAAGAATCTGACCGCAGCACTCATCTCGGGGTTGGTCGCCCTCTTCGTGGTCACCTGTCCCACAGCAGGCCAGACCCCGGAAGTAACGGCCGCCGACGTGAAGGACGCGGAAACGCTGGAAGCCTTCGTGGAAGCCGCAAGAGCATGGTCGGCGACGTTTACCGATCCCAACGATTTTCCGGCCTATGTGGGCGCCATCAGTACCGAGGGCGACTGGAAGCACGGGAACACCTACCTCATCCTCATGTTGCCCAACGGCACGGTGATCATTCACACAGATGACCCGACTGTGAACGGCCAGAGCCTGTACGAAGCAGAAGACGACCGTGGGAACAAGGTCGTGCAAGCTCTTCTAACGGCCGCCGACATGGGCGGAGGCCACGTCGAGTACTACTGGGACGATCCGGAGCAGGTAGGGGACGAAGAGACCGCCAAGACCGCCTACGCCACCAGCTATATCTCGGGAACGACGGCTACCACGGTGGTTCTGATCGGCGGTTATTACCAGGACCCCTCGCATGCCGTCCCGACCACCTTCGATCCGTCGATCTTTGATCCCCCCGAGGTTACGGCCGCCGACGTGGTGGACCGGGAAACCCTCAGGGCCTTTGTACACGGCTCGATAGAGGTTTACAACAATGCCCTGGAACAATTCACGCTCGATGAGCTCCTGCCCCATTTCGATATCTTCAGGGAAGAAGGAGGGCCTTGGAGGAAGGGTTCCATTTACTTCTTTCTTTTCACCACCGAGGGCCATGTAATCTTCCACGGCGCCGACCGGGCGCGAGAGCTGAGGGATGCGACCCTCTGGGAGGATATCCACGGAGTCAAGGTCGCCCAGGAACTCATCAAGGTGGCCAGGGAGGGCGGCGGCTTCGTCGAGTACTACTTCGACGATCCGGCGGTGACGGGGGATGAAGACATCGGCTCGCCCAAGGTGGGCTATGCGGAGCTGTTCACGTTCCAGGGTCAGGAATATGTCCTCGGTGCCGGGTTCTATACCGGCGACCCCGACAGTGATCTGAGACACATTACCCGTACGGAAGTGGAGGTAACGGTCGTGGGCGACGCCGTCGAGGGGTTGGCGGTCGAGTTTCCCGCGCCATCGCCGGCCGTTCCCGCAATTTCGCCTGGAACGCGTTCACCGACGCCGACGGCCAGGTATCCCTGACCATTTCCAGCGCCAGGCAGGTGAGCGGTTTCTATCAGGCCCGTGCCCGCAACGCCACCGGGGAGGTCGTCGGACAGTGGCTCAGCATTCCCCTCAACCGCGACAAACGCCAGGTCCTTGAACTGACGCTGGGCGGCGGCATGGAGATCGTACGCGTCGAGCCGTTGGCCGCGGCCAAGGCAGTGGCATCGGCCGGGGGGCTGGAGCCCAACGCGCCCAACCCCTTCAACAGCTCCACGCAGATTGCCTACCGCCTGTCCAGCCCCGGCCCGGTGCAGCTGGCGGTCTACAACGTGCTGGGCCAGCCGGTGCGCACGCTGGTCAACGAGTTCCAGGGCGCCGGCTACTACCAGGTCCAGTGGGATGCCCGCGACCAGCAGGGCGTCTCGTTGTCGTCTGGAATCTACATCACCCGCCTGAGCTATCCCGGCGGGGTGCAGACGCGCCGGCTGCTATACCTAAAGTAGGGCGGAACGGGGGCAGGGAAGCGTCATTCAGGGAAGCCGTCTGGAGACACCTGAAATGCCTGGAGCACGAGGCTTACGGGGGTTTTCGGACGGCTTTTTTTGAGGGGCCTGGAGGCTCATCCCCTCCGGGCCCGCCGGCTGCATGGAAGGACCTGCTGCCTTCCGGCGAGTCCCGGGAGAAACAGCGTCAAGCGTGATCTGACGCCGCAGGAAGACCGGCGAGACGAGGACAAACGTTGCGGCGGATTGCCATTGTAGGCGGAGGTGTTTCGGGGCTGGGCGCCGCATGGGCCCTGCACCACCACCCGGACCGTTTCGACTTCCGGCTGTTCGAGGCCCGGGAACAGATCGGCGGGAACGCGGTTACAGCCGATATGCCGCAGAGCGACGGCAGCTCGATTCCCTTCGACATATCCGTCACCGCCTGTATCCCGTCGGTGTATCACCACATCCTGCTGTTGATGGAAAGGTTCGGCATCGAGCTGATCGCTACCCGGTTCAGCTACAGCGTGAAGTACGGCGGCCGTGTATACGCCCACGATTTCGATTCAGACATCAGGGAGCAGCTGCAACCCGAGATTGCGAAGTTCCAGCGGGTCCTGAGGGGCCTGCACCGGATCGGCTGGCTGAGCCGTTCCCGGTCGAAGCTGCTCAACGCCCTCGACCCGTTCAACTACATCAGCATGGGGACGGTTCTGAACCTGGGGGGCTTTTCCGACGACTTCAGGTACAAGATCCTCAAGCCGATGTTCGTCAATTTCCTGATGGCGACCGATGTGTTCTCCATGCCTGCGTCTCTCTTCGCGAGGTATCTCGAATTTTTCGATATCGAATCCGCCACGCCCATGAACACCTGGGACCGGGGAACCCGGCGCATCTACGAAAACCTGTGCGCTGACTTCAGGGACCGGATCTGCCTCAACCGGCCTGTCCGGAAGGTGTACCGGCAGTCGTCCCGCGTCGTGGTCGAGGACGAAGAGGGCGTTCGGGAGGAGTTCGACGAGGTGATTCTGGCATGCAACGCGAACCATACGCTGGCTATCCTCGACAAGCCGACGTTTCTCGAGCGCCGGATTCTCTCGTCGATACGCTACGATACCGAGCTCCACCACCGGGCGGTCGTCCACTCCGACTCCTCGGTCCTTCCGGACAACGAGGTGAAGCCCCTGGAAACGCGGAGCAACCATATCGAGCAGCACGGCGCGAGACCGGACAACTATGAAATCACCTACATCATGCACAACCAGCAGCCGTGGGCGAATCGCTCGGACAGGCCCTGCCTGGTGACCTACAATCCGGTCAGCCCGATCGACGAGGGAAAGGTCGTCAGGAGGTTGTCGTTCCAGCACATTGTCCACGACGTGCGCCACGTTGCGCTGCTCCTGAACATGTTCCGCTTCATTCAGG
>JAPOZF010000116.1 GCA_026706165.1 Gemmatimonadota bacterium | reverse complement strand
CGGTCTGGGGCCCGGGCCCGGACCCGAGGGTGTCGAGGAGGCGCTCGCGCATCCCCTCCATCACCTGGTAGCTGACGATCTTCTGGCCTTTGCCGTCGACGACGTAGAAAGCGTCCCTGGCGCGGTCGGCGACCGTGGTGATGATGGCGGTGTGGACGCTGAGATCGAACTCCGCCAGCAGGCTGGTGATGGCGTACAGCACCCCGACCCCGTTCTGGACGTCGGTGTCGACGACGGTGAACTCCTCGGAGACCTGGTTCTCGTACTCGCTGTACTGCCGGACCAGGTCCTCGACGTCGCTGATGCCGGCGATCACCTCCTGCAGCTGCGCGGCCACCCGGTCCCGCTTCCACTCCGGCAGCTGGGCGGTGCCGTCGACGTCGGTCACCTGGAAGACGTCGAGGGCGACGCCGTCGTCGCGGGTGTTCACCCCGGCGCGGAGGATGTCGATGTCGTGGACGGACAGGACCCCGCAGATCTTCGCCAGCAGGTGGGGCTGGTCGCGGGCGCAGACCAGCACCTCGGTGTGGCTGGGGTGGTCGACGAAGCCGGCGGAAATCCCCTGTCCGGCTTCCTCGGCGAGGAAGGCGTCGACCGCCTCGAGGTGGCGCTCGATCTCGCCGCGGCCGTACGCGGACAGGTAGCGGCCGGGGAGCGCTTCGACGTGCGCCTGGAACGCCTTGACCTTCGAGGCGGGCCAGGAGCCGGCGATCTCCTTGAGATGGCGGTCGAGGGCCTGGCGGGCGTACTGCCGGTCCTCGAGGGTCTTCAGCCCGGACTCGAGCTGCTCCAGGGTCTTGCGGTAGAGCTCCCAGAGCAGGGCGCCGTGCCAGTCGTTCCAGGCGTCGCTGGCGACCGCGGACAGGTCGGCGTAGGAGAGCAGGTAGAGGGCGTGCAGCCAGTCGGGGTTTGCGAACCTGCCGGCGAACTCGGCGATCATGCGGTTGTCGTCGAGGTCGCGCCGCTGCGAGATGAGGACCATCTCCTGGTGGTTCTCGACCAGGAAGAGGACGAAGCTGCGGTCCGCCTCGGGCAGTTGCAGGCGCTCGAGGAGCTCCGTCGTCATCTCGACGCCGCAGGAGATGTGCTCCTGCCGCCGCGACTTGCCGACGTCGTGCAGGAGGATGCCGAGCACCAGCAGGTCGCGCCGCTCGATGGCGTCGTACACCCGTTTCAGGCTCGAATCCCCCTCCCGCTTCGACAGGGCCTCGAGGTTCTCCAGGGCGACCAGGGTGTGCTCGTCGACGGTGTAGAGGTGGAAGATGTCGTACTGAACGAGGCAGGTCAGCGAGCCGAACTCCGGCAGGTAGGCGCCCAGCACTCCGAGCTCGTGCATCGACCTCATGGCCGCGGCGACCCGCTGCTTGCGGCGGATGACGGCCGAGAAGATCGCCCTCGCGTCGGGGCTGCGGCGGAAGCCGTCGTCGATCAGGTCGAGGGACTGCAGGATGCAGCGCTGCGCCTGTTCGCCCAGACGCATGCTCCTGCTCTGGGCGAGGGCGAATATCCGCAGCAGCCGCAGCGGCTCCTCGCGGAAGTATGCCTCGCCGTCCGGCAGCGATATCTCCCCGTCTACCGCCACCACCCCTTCTTCGAGCAGCAGGCGGCGGCTGCGGCGCCGCGGCTTGTCGACGACGCGCTCGAAACCGAGCTCGACCAGGTGGAAGACGCCGCGGGCGTGGAGGTAGTAGTCGCGCATGAAGTGTTCGGAAGCCAGCTCGAGCCCGCGGTCCTCCCCGAGCCGGTCGGCCGCCCCGACCCGGTGCCGGGGGTCGCCGTCGCCGCCTGGCTTGGGGGCCCCTCCGGCCGGCTCCTCCCCGCCGACGGCGCGGTCGCCGTACCCCAGGGCCGCGGCGATCGCGGTCTTGTGCTCGAAATCGAGGACGTCGTGCTTGCGCCCCATCGCGAAGTGCAGCTGGTGGCGGACCCGCCACAGGAAGTCGCGCCCCGCAGCCAGGGTCTCGACGTCTTCGGCGTCGAGGAAGCGCGGCCACACCTTGGCGAGGTCCGGTCCTCCGCGCGCCTTCAGGGCCCACTCGAGCAGGTGGATCTCGCGCAGGCCGCCGGCGCTCTCCTTGACGTTCGGCTCGAGCACCTGCACCCGGCCGGAGCTCTCCTTGCGGGAGCGCCGCAGCGCCGCGAGCCGGTTCACCGTCTTCTTCGGCAGGCCCGCGAACAGCCGCTTACGAAACTTTTCGAACAGCTCGCGGTCCCCGGCGAGAAAGCGCCCGTCCAGCATGGCGGTGCAGGACTCGATGTCGTCGCGGGTCATGCGCACCGACTCGGTGATCGTGCGGCTGCCGTGGCCGATGTCGAAACCGACGTCCCACAGGGGATGCAGCACTCCCGAGATCAGCCCGGCGCTCTTGTCCTTCTCCCTGTCGAACAGGAACAGCAGGTCGACGTCGGAACAGGGGGACATCTCCCGGCGGCCGTACCCTCCCAGGGCCACCAGGGCGTGCGGCGGCGCCGGATCCGAGGCCTCCCCCGCCGCCTCCCGGTACGCGTCGAGGACGATGGTGTCGGTTATGTCGGCGATGGCGCGGGCGATCGCGAGCCCCCCCTCCCCGCTCCGGTGGCGTTCCTCGATCTGCTCGATCCGGGTTGTGCGGAACTCCCGGCGGGCCTCCAGGGCGTTGCCGCCGGCGCGGGCTTCCCGCAGCTCCCGTTCGAGTTCGGACAGTTCGGTCTCTTTCATCATGATCGCTCGAAAATCGCTCGCTCGCGGGCAGCCGGTGGGGCTACTCCACCGGAATCTCGTCGTTGAAGACCTGGGTGCGCTTCATCAGGCGGCGCTGGTCCGGGGGGAAGGGGAGCCGCCGGTGCATGGTGGGGCGGTTGTCGAAGAGGACGACGTCGCCGACCGCCCACTCGTGGGTCCAGACGAAGCGGGGCTGCTCCAGATGGGCGTAGAGCCCGGCGAGCAGGGCGTCGCTTTCCTGCCGGCCGAAGCCGACGACGTAGCGCGTCAGGTGCGGGCCGACGTAGAGCGAGCGCCGTCCGGTCTCGGGGTGGGTGCGCACGATCGGGTGGGCGACGTGCTCGGGAGGGTTCTGGGCTTCGACGTAGTGGCGGTGCACCGCCCGCATCCCTTTCAGGCGGGACTTCATGGCATCGTCGAGCTCCTCGTAAGCCGCGGTGCAGTTGCACCACTGGGTCTGGCCGCCGGTCGAGGGAATCTCCAGCGCGTAGAGCACGGAGAGGGTGCCGGGCCGCTTCAGGTAGGAGAGGTCGGAGTGGAAGGGGATCAGCTCGTCGCCGAGCTCCCCGATCGGCTCGCCGTTCTCCCTGATGTTGGAAATGAGGAAGATCTCCCTGACCCGCCGCGGGCGCTGCTTGCGGACGTGGGGCACCGGTTTGCCGAAGAATGAGGTGAAGCGCACCAGGTGCTCGTCGCTGAGCTGCTGCCGGCGGAAGAAGACGACGCCGTGGTCGAGCAGGGCGCGGCGCACCCGGACGACCTCGGCCGGGGTCAGCGGCTCCGACAGGTCGCATCCGGCGATCTCGGCCCCGAGGGCGCCGCCGGTCGGCCGCACGGAAAGGTTTTCGCTCCGCTCGGTCATCTTGAAAAAAGGAAGAGGTTTTTCCCGGTGCCGGGCAAGGGAGGGGCCCCGTCTCGACGCCGAAGGCGTCGAAAAACAGGACCCGGCTGAACCCTTGCGTACGTTTTCAGCGAACTGCATAGTACCGGTACCGGCCTTTTTCCATACATTTCCGCGCTCCTGAAGGAACCGCATCATGACCGAAACCACGCTTGACCACGAAGGCCGCCTGTCCCGGCTCGAGGGCATCGTCGAGCAGATCAACCAGCGGCTCGACCAGATGCAGCAGCAGATGAATCAGATGCAGCAGCAGATGAATCAGATGCAGCAGCAGATGAACCAGCAGTTTCGCTGGCTGGTGGGCCTCCAGTTTACCACTCTGCTGGCCCTCGGGACGCTCATCTTGGCGAAACTACCCGGATAGGGCATTCGCCCCTCAAACCGATAGATAGATCGCATTCGCTGGTCGCATCGCCGCTGCCCCGAAAAGCGCGACAAGAGGGAGGCGTCAAAGCGCTGCCAGCAGGCCCCATCCGAGCGCCTCGGCATGAGGGCACAAACGGGGTGCAGTCCATGCCCGAGTCCCCTCGCGGGCATCTCGACGCCCTGCAGCCGCGAACCGCACAAAGCGCGTTCCGCGGGAGTACACCAACTTTGAGACTAGGTCAGGACGTGGAGAGACTCGACGTTCTCGGCTGACGTACCGGCACCTTGCCCTGAGCGGCACCAGTTCCGGCCAGTTTTCAGTTTACCGCGGAGAGGTGATATGAACAACAAGAAATTGAAAGCAAACTTCATGAGGCTGGGGATTTCTCTTACCGCATTTTCTTTTTTGCGAGAAAAACGTGAATACGATCGGTGTTCGGACATTGCATCGATTCTTGAATTGGAGATTCCGACCTACGGCGACCTGTTGGACAAAGGACAGAACGTGATATTCGAACCCCCGAAAAAATGGTTCACGTACCCAGATGGAGATTCCTTGAGGAATTTTTTTGAAATGGGAGTCTATTCATTTTTTCTCTATCTCATGGTGCTAACGCAAAAACGGCAAAAAGATCTGAATGTTAGTGGATCGGCCAAAACGCTCAGGAGTTTGTTCCGGTTCGAAGCTGTACCGATTACAGTCATCGATAACTATCTATCGCACTTGGAAAGTAGAGAACCTGGTGAAGCTTTCAATATATTTCTTAAAGAAATTTTAACGAGCCTGATGAACTCCGGAGACGAGCTGAGAATAATCAAGAATCCAGACTCGGTGCCACCACATTTTCCAGACAATTTACTGAATGCTATCTATCGCCTGAATGACGATATTTCAATGTGCTATGATGATGAATGTTATTGGGGTACTATTGTACTTTGCGGAAAGCTCATCGAAACGTTAATTGCCTACGCATATCTAACCGTCTTCGGAAAAGATCCCGATGAAAAAAGAATTCCCACAAAACAGAGGCTGGAGAATCTGAAAGGCAGAGACGTAACATTTGGTGTCAAGGAAGAAAAAATAATTAACATTATAAGTGAATGTCGCAGCGCCGCTGTGCATGGTAATACCGAAATTCCAAATAGAGAAGAAGCATTGGCGGTAGGCCTTTTTACAAGGGATCTGGTCCGCAGAATGTTCCATTTTTTTGAAACCTGCAATGCGAACGCCTTCAAAGCCGAGAGGTTTTTCTGGATAGGGGTTGGGTTCCTCCGGTTCGAAGCGAAACAAACCGACAGTAGCTACGAATTCATTTGCAAGTCGGTTGCCGAGCTTGAATTGAAAATCCCCGGCCATGACGAATTGCTGGATTGGAAAGTTCGAAACGTCATCCATCCCCCGGATGAATGGTTCACTGGGCCGGAAGGAAATTCCATGAAAAACTGGTTTTATATCGGGAATATTTCCTACCGGATCTTTGCCTTCATGCTAAACCACGCAACCCTACTGAAGAATGAAAGAAAGATACTTGAGGAGATTTTCAGGCGCGAGCGTCTTTCAATTGAAATCCTCTGCCGGTACGTGTCGGATTTGAAGAAGGGGAATGCAGAAGCAGCTTGGGACAGGTTCTGCGAGAATTCCAAAGGAGCGCTGTCGCAAAACATGCTTCAGCGGTTTACGGAAAACTGATCTGATATATGCAATACAGACTACGGAAATTAAGCCACCGGCGGAGCCCGCCAATCGAGCTGAAACAGGTCCCGCGGTTTCGGGGACCGCTTCTACCGCAGCAGGGTGAGCTTGCGCGTCTGAACGCTCTCGTCGGTCACCAGCCGGTACAGGTAGACGCCGCTGGCCAGGG
>JAPOZF010000458.1:1384-5873 GCA_026706165.1 Gemmatimonadota bacterium | reverse complement strand
GCTGCCGTCGTTGTCGTAGTCGAAGAAAGCCGCGCTCGTGCTCCACTGGGGGGCAGCGACGTTCGCTTCCGCGGTCGCGTCGGCGAAGCTGCCGTCCCCGGCGTTCCGGTACATCGCGTTGTCCCCGTAGTTGGTCACGTACAGATCCTGGTCCCCGTCGTTGTCGTAGTCGGCCACTGCGCAGCCGAAGCCGTAGCCCCTGCCTGCCGCCCCGGCGGCAGCGGTCACATCGGTGAAGGTTCCGTCGCGGTCGTTGCGGTACATGACGTCGGCCCCGGCCTCGGCCCCGGCAGCAGCCGGGGCAAGCTGCACGGCGTAGCTGTCGGGGTCGGCCGGGGCTGACCCGCGCGTTTCCATCGCTCCGCGCGTCCACCAAGTGCTCCCGACCCTGCTCTCCACGTTGGTGAGACGGAAGGGGATTCCGCCGAGATCGAAGCCGTTCACCAGGTAGATGTCGAGATGGCCGTCGCCGTCGAAGTCGGCGAAGGCCCCGCCGGCAGCCATGGTCTCGATCAGAAAATAGTCTCCGGATGAACCTTTGACGTGATCGAAGTCGATACCGGAGCCGGCAGCGGCATCTTCGAAACGAACGGGAGGATGAGGCTCGGAGGCGCAGGCGAACAGCAAGGCGCCGCCGGCAAACCTCGATATCATCGGCAACACTCGCATCCGGATACTTCCGTATCGGCGACCTGCCGCGGTTTTTGTGCGCTGCACCCGGGTCTATCTTAGGCCGCTCGGCCCGGTAGCCGCCAGTCAGGCGGCTATTGTCCTGTCCCGAAAAAAGATTGCCGCGAATCGACCGCCGCCGGCCGGGCTCGACCTCGGCTGCAGGGCGGGGGTACCCGACAGGACGCCTGACTCGGGAGCCGAACCATCAAACACCGGTACTCACAGGATTTCGGCCGGCAAGTTCGCCGACCCCCGGTTCAGGCCGGGGCCGTGTTCCTCCTGGCGCTGCTGCTGCGACTCGCCCACATCGCCGGGATGGAGGATGGGCCGCTGTTCGCGGAGCCGGCCGTGGACGCTCGAACCTACACCGAGCAGGCCGCCCGGGTCGCCGCCGGAAACTGGCTGGGCAGGGGGGAAGGACCGTTCTGGCAGCCCCCCCTCTACCCCTATCTGCTCGCCGCGGCGGCATGGCTCTCCCCGGACAGCTTCTTCCATGCGGTGCGCTACGCGCAGGCTCTCTGGGGCGCCCTGCTGTGTGCCCTCCTCTTTTTCCTGGGCAGCCGTCTGTTCAACCGGGGCACCGGCCTGACCGCCGGCCTGGCCGCGGCGGCGTACGGGCCCTTCCTGTACTTCGACGGCGAGCTGCTTCCCGCCTCGCTGGCGGCAGGGCTCGACACCCTTGCCCTGGCGCTGCTGCTCCACTTCCGGCGGCGGCCCTCCGCTGCCGGGTTCGGTGCCGCCGGTGTTGTCGCCGGGCTCGCCGCCCTCGCGGTGCCCACGGTCATCCTCTTCGCCGCGGCCTGCGTCGTGTGGCTGGGGCTGCGCCGCCCGCGCCGGCATGCCGCGGCGTTCCTTGTCGGGGCGGTGTTGGCGATCGCTCCGGTAACCCTGCGCAACCTCGTTGTCGGCGGGGATGCCGTCCTCATCTCCTACAACAGCGGGATCAACTTCTACATAGGCAACAACAGCCGCTACGAGGAGACCCTCGCCATCCGCCCCGGGTGGGAGTGGGACGCTCTGGCCTCCCGGCCGCGGCAGGCGGGTCTGAAGCGGCCCTCCCGGCAGTCCGCCTTCTTCTGGGGGGAGGCGTGGCGGGAGATCCGCTCCGACCCGGCCGACTACCTGCGGCTGCTGGCCCGCAAGCTTTTCCTGCTGGGGCACGGCGAGGAAATCGGACGCAACCAGCCGATCTACTTCCACCGCAACGAGTCGAACCTGCTGGCGGCGCTGCTGTGGAAGCACGGGGGGGTCGCCTTTCCCTTAGGCATCGCCGGACCCCTGGCGCTCAGCGGTCTGCTGCTCGCCCTCCGGAACCGGAGGGAGCCCCTGCCCGCCCTGTTTATCATTACATACGGGGCCGGGGTGACCGCCTTCTTCATCACCGCCCGCTACCGCCTGCCCATGGTTCCGGTGCTGCTTCTGTTCGCCGCCCATGCAGCGCACTGGACGGCCGGAGCCCTTCGCCGCCGCCGGTGGAGCGCCGCGGCGCTGGTGCTGGGCACCACCGGGGTCTTCGCCGCCGCGGCCAACTACCGCGTCTCCCCGATGGACATGCAGGGGGACGCGGCCATCCACTTCAACATCGGGGACGCCCTGGCCCGGCAGGGGAAGCCCCGGGAGGCCCGCCAGGCCCTGACCCGGGCGGTGCAACTCGACTCCACCCACTGGCAGGCGTGGCTCAACCTCGGCACCCTGAAGGTGCGGGCCGGAGACGCGCGCGGGGCTCTGCCGATCTTCCGCCGGGTGGCTCGCGGCGCCCCCGGGCGGCTCGAACCCTGGATGAACCTGGCCGGCGCCCACATGGTGCTCGGCGAGTGGCAGGCGGCCGCAGGGGCATATCGCAGGGCCGTGCATGCGGCGCCGGGCGCCCCTCACCCTTACGGCGGATTGCTGCGCGCCCTGATGATGGCCGGGCAGACGGAACATGCCCGCCGGGTCCTGGCGGATGCCGCGGCCCGCTTCCCCGGCCGCGCCCGCTCCTTCCGGGAGGCCTTCGACCGCCTCGAAGCGAAAAGGACCCCCGGTTTCCGCTGATCATTCCCGCAACGCCGGCCGCAATGCTTGACGCGCGCGCGGCCCCGTACATCTTCCCGCCTTCCGTGCGGGTCTGCGCGGCCCGCGGCGACCCTTTCGATCCGCGGCAACCGGTAACCAGACGAGGAGAACCGATGGACAACATCTATCTGCGATGGGCGGGGTGCGGCCACTTCGACGTGCTCATGGGGGATGTCAACATCTGCTTCGATCCCTACCTGTTCGGCGACGACCTCGAGGCAGCCGAGCCGGTCTTCGACTACATCTTCATCAGTCACGAGCACTTCGACCACGCCCATCCGAAGACGCTGAAGAAGCTGTGCCGGGGGGACCGCTTCAAGAAGCTGTTCGTGCCGATCGGCTGCCTGACGCCGAACGAGCCGGTGCACGGGAAGTACGGATTCGCCGCCTTCGACCGCGACCTGCCGATCACGAAGCACATTCCCGCCGACAAGGTGCAGGTGGCCTACCCGAAGTACCAGGACGTGGAGAAGAACGGCAGACGCGAATTCCCCGGACCGTTCGAGTTCGACCTCGGCCCGCTGCAGGTCGAGGTGTACGAAAGCGGCGAGAACGCGCGGCCCGACCTGCCGACCTGCGCTTACCACGTGGTGCACGCGGAGCGGGACGTCTCGGTGTTCCACACCGGCGACCTGCACGGCGCTTACCCCGACCTCGAGCGGATGCGGGGGCGGGTCGACTATCTCGTGCACATGAAGACCCCGATGGGCCCGCTGGTCGAGGCGGTTCAGCCTCGCTTCGTGGTCCCAACCCATTACCGCACCGACCGCGAGACCGAGCCGATCCCGGCCGGCCACTGGCCGCCCAACCTGACCGACGTCAACGCCTTCCTCGAAGACTTGCGCGAGCAGATCGGCGACAGGGCGACCATGCTGCCGTTCACCGCTCCCGTCCAGTACGAGGTCGAGATGCCCTCGAAGAAGGTGAAGTGGGCCTGGGAGTGGTTCGACTCCTGGGACGTGCCCAAATGGATAGAGGAGTAGCCCGAAATCGCTTGCGTCACCCCATTGTACAGGGTACCTTGACCCTTTCCGCGAGAAGGAAACCATGGCTTCAAATCGCTCGCACAAAGGAGGAGCAACAATGAGCAAGTCGAAATTTCTCGCAGCACTCGCGCTCTCTCTGAGCCTGGTGGGCACATCAGCAGCCCACTTTCCGGAAGGGGCGCTTTACTTCGCCTGGCAGTGGCCGGCCGGCGCCGAGCCTGTCGTGGACGGCGACGGCAGCGAGTACCAGGTGATTCCCGCCGAGTGGTGGCAGACCACCGAGATGTTCCCCGACACGCAGGGGGGCGTCGACATCAACCGCGCCGACTTCGACGCCCGGGCGGTTATCACCTGGAGCGACGCAACCAACCAGTTCTACGCCTACTCCGAGGTCTTCGACGACATCAGCGCCGCGGGCGACACGTGGCAGTTCAACGTCGACGCCGACCACGCCGGCGGCGTTGTCCACCCGCTCAGCTGGCCCGATGGAACCAGCGAAGAGGAGCAGCAGCGGATCGTGGGGGCGGCCAACCAGCAGTACGAAATCTGGAACACCGCCGGCGACGCCGATGTCATCGGCCCCGACGAGACCCTGTTCTTCTGGGGCAAGGCATCCTGGCTGCCGGACCAGGGGTGGTACCTGGCCGAGCACACCTTCGAAGGCACCTACGGCGGCGAGGGGACGACCTACCTGGAAGTCCTTTTCGGCTCGTACGTCTTCCTCGACCAGGATGATCCCGGCGCGACGGAGTTTCACGACCTCACCGAGGGCGGGA
>JAPOZF010000458.1:0-1374 GCA_026706165.1 Gemmatimonadota bacterium | reverse complement strand
CACCGGCATAGGGTACAACTGGATGGACGTCGAAGACCCCGAGCAGGCCACGAATGCTCCATGGGAGAGCTTCTACAACCTCTGCAACAACAACGAGATGTTCTACAACTCCGAAGCGATTCCCGACTTCTTCCTGGCAGAGGTGGAAGACGTCACCGCTGTGGACGCCACGACCTGGGGTCAGCTGAAGACGAACTTCGCCCAGTGACGTAGACTACGCGATCCCAGCCAAGTGCCGCCTGGTGCCCCGGGCGGCACCAGGCGCATGGAATGCAGACACCTGGCACGCCGGCAACCACGGCTTGCCAGGTGTTTGCCTTTTAACCCGGAAACCTTTTCCTGAGAGTGCGGAGGTCCCGCACCGTTCGCTTCTGCGCTCACGGGCGGTCGCAGTGCCTGCCGGCCCCCGGCCGAAACTTCGCTGAAGATTGCATCCGGGAGCGTCCTTCCACCGCTGGAGAAGACCCAGGCTGCCAAGCAGATTCAAACCCCGAACCGGCTGTCTTCACAGTTCCCTCATCTTGAAACCGGAACCGAGTTTCCCAGCATGGGCATGGCCTCGACGAAGAGGGAAACGGGAATGGTAATCCGACAGCCCGGCTTCAAGGTTTCGTTCGCCGTCATCTGTTTCGGTCTTCTGCTTCCGTGGACCGGATCTGCGCTGACCTTGTACCGTATCGGCGCGGAATATTCTGCCGGCGACCCTGCGCCAGAGGGGGTTGATGTCGTTCACCTGTCGTGGAAGGATGCATCCGCTGGTTTCGGCGGCGGATGGAAGGTCGTGGACATGGACGAAGGGCGGCTAGCCCCCGTATTCCTGGAACCGGATCGCAACATCGCGCTCGATGCCGCCGGTCTGGGTGGGGGGGCTTTCGGTGCCAAGTGGCCGGTAAAAACCAGTCACGAGTTTCACGGCTTGACGGTCGATGGGGACCCCACCACGGCCTTCGAAGAAGCGGACATAAAGGAAACCCGTGAATGGCCTTTCCTCGGGGTGGACCTGGGAGGCGTTCTTCCGATCAACCGGGTGGTGTTCTATCCGACGACGGAGCATCAGGACCGTTTTCCCGAGTATTTGAGGCTCTATGTCTTCGGAGGCGACCCTTCCCGTCTTGACAATCCCTTCGGCAGCCTCAGGGACTTCGATCTGGTTGCCCAGGAAGAGGACAACCGGACCTCTCGCATCGAGGTGACCATGTCGACCCAGTTCGTGCACACCGTCATGCTGGAGATCGGCGATCCACAAAGCCCGGACCGGGATTTCCGGAGCGGCCCGCGTCCGTGGCAGATCGCCGAGTTCGAGATCTACGGGGAGGGGTACGCCCCCAATGCCTTCTTGAGGTCGCGGGTTCTGGACCTCGCGACGGGTACCAG
>JAPOZF010000217.1:5586-5883 GCA_026706165.1 Gemmatimonadota bacterium | reverse complement strand
GGAGGCTGAGGCGGCCGTCGCCGACCGTGCAGCGGGCCCGAGCGGTGTCAAGCGCAACGGTCTCGCCATCCTTCAGCCACCGGCTTCCGGCGACCGGCTCGCCGTTCACCCTCAACCCCCGCGTGTCCTTGCCGGGCTGAATGAAGAACGCGCCATCCAGCGCACCGATCTGAAACGAGCCGGCGACGCCGTGCAGACGCACGTCACACTCCCCGGCCCCGCCGATCAGCACGGGCAACTCCTCGCGCGTGAAGAGACGCTCCTGCCCGCCGGCAGAGATGCTCAGTATCGCGCTCC
>JAPOZF010000217.1:3069-5576 GCA_026706165.1 Gemmatimonadota bacterium | reverse complement strand
AGATCGTGTCCACGCATTCCACCCTGATGGGAGCGGGCACCCGTCCGGGTATCACGTTCAAGGTGGCTCTGACGTCCACATAGCCGTCACGGCTGCCGACGACGGTGTAGCTGCCGGGCCTGAGCTCGAGCTGCCTGACGGCGAACTTGCCCAACACTCCCACGCGGTATACGGTGACCTCGGTCTGCTCGTCCGAGTGGATTTCCACGGCAATGGGCGTCGAGGCGACGCGCACCAGGCGGTCCAGATCGTTGATCTGCCCCTCCAGCCTCGGTCCGGGCCCGGCAACACCGCGCGCCTCCTCCAGCAGGGCCTGCGCGTCATTCAAGACCCGGTCGCCGAGCAACAGGTTGGGGTTGTCGATGAGATGGATCAGCTTGGTGTCGAGGTCCGCCCGGACCTGCGCCCGCGCCAGGCCCTGCTGGGCGAACGCCAGCGTGGCGTCGGTCTCCAGCGCTTCGGTGTACAGGCGCATGGCCATCGCCCAGAGTTCCCGGGCCTCGAAAGCCAGGGCCCGGGCCTCGGCGAGCGCGATCTGATCGAGCTTCTGTCCCTGTTCGGCCTGCGTCTGACCGTTCAGGGCTTCCTCGGAATCCGGGCGAAGCGCGAGCGCTTGGGTAAAGATCTCGTACGCGTCACCGTACGATTCCTCCGCCAGGGCGCTCAGCCCCCTGGACATGAGCGCGTCGAACGCGCTGTTCCGCATCCGGCTCTCGACCGCCGCCAAGGCAGACCGAGCCGGCACCCACAAACCGTCCACGGCGAGCGCCTCCCGATAGGCGACCGCCGCTTCCTCCAGTTCCCCGGCCCGCTCATGCGCCTCACCGCTGGCCATCAGCGCCAGCACCTCGGGCAGGCGCTGGGCCCTCAGCAGACCGCTGCGTGCGGGGGCATTGTCCGCCTCGATCCGCAGCACCAGTTCAAACTGCTCCTGCGCCACCGCCGAGTTACCCGCCTCCAGAGCCTCGAGCCCTGCGGTGAGCGCGGAGGCGATGAGATCCACCGAGCGTTCCAGCAGCACCTCTCCCAGCTCCAGCGCCTGGCGGTAGGCGGGAACGGCGTCGTAATACGCCTCGAGCAGGTAAGCGTCGTCCCCCTCCCGCGACAAGGTCTGGTAACGCTCGAAGTCGGCTCCTCCCCATTCCGACGCTGATTGTCCATCCAGTTCCCCCTGCTGGGTCAGCAACTGAGCCAGCAGGCCTTCAGCCTCCGCCTGCAGAGCCGCCAGTTCCTCCGGTGTCAGCGCCGGCACCGCAGGCGCCGGCGGCTCGGGCTGGACGGCCTCGACGAGCGGCTCCTGCGCGGGGTCCTCGACCCAGTCGGGCAGCACGAAAAACACCACCCCCGCCAGCGCGATCAGCAGCCCCAGCGCGACACCCAGGATCGGCGCCGAGCGCGTCGGTCTGCTGCGGTCACGCGTGACGGTCCGTCGGGGACCCTTCAGACCCGGCCTGACCGCAACAATGGCCTCTTCGTGACCCGTGTCCTGCGACTGTTCCTCTACCACCGTCTCTGCTTCATCCGATCAGTCGGCGAGTGCTAATTCTAAGGCATCCGCGAAGCCCTCGATGCCCCCATGCGGGTCCTTTCGAGGCGCGCGCAACGCGCCGCGAACCAGCTCCGCCAGACGCTCAAGCCCCCGTGACGTCCGCAGCACCGGCGCCATGCGCGCCTCAACCGCGCGCTCAGGCGTCGGCAGGGACGGATTGCGGCCGAACGGCAGCGTGCCCGTCCACAGCTCATATACCAGCACGGCGAAAGCGAACACGTCGTCGCTCGGGGCCGGCGGCCCGCCTCTGCGCTGATTGGGGCTCTGATAGGCAGCCGTGCCGCCGCCGCGCGGCGCCCAGCCACCTGCCGCGCCAGCCAGACCGAAGTCGATCAGACACGGCTCGTCCCCCGGGCGCAGCAGCACGTTGCGCGCCTTGACATCCCGGTGCACGACTCCCGAGGCGTGCAGGTAGCGCAACGCGTCGGCGAGCTGCGCCGCGACCGGGAGCCATTTCGCCGGTCGGCTGCCCGTCAGGGAGACCAGATCGCCGCCGCCGACATATTCCATGACGAGCCCGAGGCCGCCGCCCGTCCCGGTGCCGGCCATATCCATCAACCCGAAAACCGAAACGATGTGCCTGTGTGACAACGCCTCCAGCAAGGCGTACTCCCGGCTCACCAGCGCCCGCGCCGCCGCGGGGTTCGCGACCGCGGGATCACACACCTTGACCGCAACCGCAGTTCCGTCTGCCATCGTCGCACCCCATACCCGCGACAGACCGCCCGCGCCGAGCCGCGCACCGAGGCGCAGCTGCAGTGGCGGGGACACAGGCGTCGTGTGGGGCAAAGGGTCGTTCACCGAACCTCAACCGGCGCGCCCGGGGAACGGCGCGTGTTTGGATCCGCTAAACCCCGGCGGTCACCTCGGCGGCACTCTCCGCGGCGGACTCCTGCTCCTCGGCCTCGTCGACCACCTGGGAGCCCTCCTCGTCGAATCCCGCGGGGGGCTCCTGTTG
>JAPOZF010000217.1:0-3059 GCA_026706165.1 Gemmatimonadota bacterium | reverse complement strand
GGCCTGGTCGACTTCCTCGGACCCCGCCTGGCTGTCTTCCTCGAGCGTCTCGAGTTCGATGACCGCCTGCTCGAACTCCTCCGCCGCTTCCGGCAACGCCTCCGTATAAACATCCACCACCGGCACGAAGCCCGTTTCAGACACATAGAGCTGTCTCAACAGCTCACGCCACTCTTCGTACTGCACCTCGGCGGTGCCCGTGAACCGGTGCTGCGTCCCCTCGATTTCGACGACCATGGGCTTGACCTCTTCGTCGAAGCTCGCGGAGAGCTCCTCGAGGCTGGCCGCATGGAGGCGTTTCTCCTGCCGACGTACCGCGCCGGTCCTGATCATGTCCATGCCCATGTACATGAGCGCGTCGCGCACGACCCGGTCGGAGAAATCCCCGTCGCTGTTGGCCCCGTAGAGCACGGACGCGACGATGCCGGCAATGCCCAGTCCCGTACGCCAGCGGGCCGAACGCTGCAGGTCGCGGATGGCGATCGCCTCTTCGCGCGCGAACTCGCGCCAGCCGTCGTAAGAATCTCTGGAGTTCTGATAGAACTCGACGTAATGCTCGTTGAGCGTCTCTATGAACAGATGCTCTCGATCCCGCACCAGCAGCGTTCGCTCAAACTGCGGATCACCCGGCGCAGGCAAACGCCTCAGCTCGTAGACGCCGTCCCGTCCCTGCGCCACATACTCGGCGAACGCCTCCGGGCTGAGCTGTCCGGCGAAGCGGATCTGCGAGACGGTGCGGATATTGCGCGCGTCGGCGCCCGACAGCCGCTGCTTGATCGCGGAAAGATCGTTGGCGATGGAGTTGAAGACATCCTGGTAGGGATCCAGGTCGGGAAAGCGCTGCCGATTGTAGGAGCCCACCGCGGTGGCCATACCGTACTCATCGTCCAGCCACACCTCGCCGGTCGAGTCGCTCGCCACGACGTGCAGCCGAAACCGATCGCCGTCCGAATGCATGATCTCTGCGGAGACGTTGACGTCTGCCGCCATCGAGGCCTGGGGCGTGACCCACACGGCCCCCCAATGGCCGCTCTTCTGAAGCGTGTCCCGCAGGTGGACCGCCATGTACCGCGCCTCGGTGCGACGAATGTGGACGAAGGTCCCCTCGCGAAGGAGTTCCTCGAGCAGCTCCTTGTCAATCTCGCCTTCCGGCACGCCCGGATTGAACACGACCACACTGACGTCCAGCAACTCTTCTTCGGGCACGGTTGCCGTCTCTGGCACGAGTTGCACAGAGTGCGCAACGATCACTTCGCTGCTGCCGCACCCCGCAACCAGCACGGCACTCAAAATCAGAAGGCCAATCTGTCGCATAACCGCCTCCGTCTGGCGCTGCCCCCTTCCGTCTACTACTGCCGCGCCAGGATCCTCTTGTATTCGTTGTACTCGTCCCACAGAGCTGCGCGCAAGAAAGGATCTTCCTCGTTGCTTGCCGCCTCGCAGAGCTGGCGCGCCACGGTGTCCTCGTCCTCACAGCCCTCGATCTCGACGGCGGGCGATGCATCATCGGAGTCCGGTCGTCCGAACACGGGCGCGCCCGACTGCGCTGACTGCGTCGACGACTCCGCGCCGGTGTTTCCTCCCGCCTGATTCTGGCCGGGCATGGTGCCGGAACCGGTGGCGCCACCGATCGATCCGGCCTCGCGGAACACCTCGTCCGCGGCGGAACCGATGCCCTGCGCTGCCATCTGTTCGCGTTCAGCACCCATGATCGCATCGAAATCTTCCAGGGACTCGTTGAATACTCCCTCCGCGTCGGCCACCTCCCCGGCACCGCCGAAGGCCCCGTCGCCCTGCGGCCACGCGCCCTCTTCGCCCTGCGGCCTCTCCGAACCCGCCGGACCGCCGGCCTGACGTGTGTCAGCGCCCTGACCTGCCGAGCGTTCATCCTCGCCACCTTGACCGGATGGCTCGCCAGCGGCCTGTCCGCCGGCCTGCTCCTGTCCGCCTCCGCCCGGAAATGCGCCGCCTGGGAAATCATTCCCCGGCTGGTCCGCCTGCTGCTGACCCGGCTGGCCCGCCTGCTGCTGACCCGGCTGGCCCGGCTGCTGCTGGCCCGGCTGGCCCGCCTGCTGCTGGCCCGGCTGGCCCGCCTGCTGCTGACCCGGCTGGCCCGGCTGCTGCTGACCCGGCTGGCCCGCCTGCTGCTGACCCGGCTGGCCCGGCTGCTGCTGGCCCGGCTGGCCCGCCTGCTGCTGGCCCGGCTGGCCCGCCTGCTGCTGACCCGGCTGGCCCGGCTGCTGCTGGCTCGGCTGGCTCGGCTGACCCGGCTGACTGGGCTGACCCGCCTGCTGCTGGCTCGGCTGGCTCGGCTGGCCCTGGGACTGGGACTGGCTGGGTTGACTCGGCTGACTACCTCCCGGCGGCGGAGGCATCGGACTCTGCTGTCCCGGTAGACTCTGCTGCATCGGGGGCGGCACGCAACCCGCCAGCGCGAAGGATGCGCACAGGATCAGTAATTGCCGTCGAATGCTTGCTAGATGCACGGGTCACCTCCCTTTCGGGACAGGGTCCTATGTTAACTTTAGTCGGGCCCGCTGGGGCGGAAGTTCACTCCAAACCTGATATTTCGATCCTTGACGTCCGGCAGATTCCATCACGCACGAAGAACCTGTGGGTTGACGGCGCTTCCCGACTGACCGAAGCTCGCAAACATCATGCCCACCGATGAAAGGACAGCCATGAGAACCATACCACTGATCACCGGCCTTCTTCTATCTGTTTCCATCGCACCTGCCCAGGGACCGGAGCGCACGGCGGCCCCGGAGGGGGCCGAGGCTTATTTCCAGTCGCCCGCCGACGGAGCGATCGTCACCTCGCCGGTGACGGTGAGGTTCGGGCTGAGGGGGATCGGGGTTGCGCCGGCGGGCGTGCAGTTCCCCAACACAGGTCATCACCACGTGCTCATCGACGTGGCCGAAGGCGACATGCCTTCCTTCGATCTACCCCTCCCGGCCACCGATCAGGTCGTCCACTTCGGGTTGGGACAGACGGAAGCGGCGCTCGAGCTCGAACCCGGGCAGCACACCCTTCAGCTCGTCCTGGGCGACTATCTGCAT
>JAPOZF010000681.1 GCA_026706165.1 Gemmatimonadota bacterium | reverse complement strand
CGGGGTCGTCGACCCAGGTGCCGGCGAGGTGATCGAGATCGTGGAACCGTCTCTCTTCCCGCTCCAGTCCCAGCCCCAGCTCGAGGGCTTCGAGGGCGACGCGGTTCAGACTTCGGCCATAACTCGCCGCCCTCTCGCGCAGGGCGCGGTCTACGTGATCGGGAACGCCGCGAAGGGTGTACTGCTTGGTATGCCTGCTCTCCATGCCTGCAGTATAGGCATTTCGGCGCAGGCATCAAGGGCCGGTGAGGCCGGGCGGCAAGCGCCAGGTGTCTCGACGAGGTTGCCGGGGGCGCCTGCCTGTCCGTCGCCTCCCGTGAAGGGACAAGCCGACCTGGCGAGCGTCCAGCCGATGGCCGCCGCCGGAAACGGCTGTCCCTGGGTCGTGGACCCTGATGGGCGAAGGCGGGCCCGGACGCGGGATGCTCCCGATCTAGTCCTGATCTCCCGCCGGCGGCAGTTCGCCTTCCTGCCGGGTCCGGGACGGCGTGGACGTCTCGATCTCGTCGAACACGGCGAAGTCGTGAACGTTCTCCGTGATCAACCGGCGAATCCCGTGGACGAGCATGGTCGCCACGATATTGGCGTCGTGGATCCTCTTGCCCTTCAGGTCGCAGGCTGCGGTGAGCTCACGGAGCCGGGCGGTGACCGACTCCGGCTCGTCGCAGAACACCGTGGGGGGGCGGCTGAACTGGTCGACATTGTGCAGCGCCTCCGGGATCGACAGCCCGAGGCCGTTGTCGGCAACCGGGCGGGTCGCGACCACGAGATACTCCCGGAGGATCTGGCCGCTGAGGGCGAGATGGTAACCCGAAGGGCCGGCATCGCGGATCAGCCGGCGCGCCTCCTCATGGTGCTCGCGCGACCGGTCGGTGGCGCAGAGCAGCACGTTCGTATCGGCGAAGACGACCTCACCGACCTCGATCGTCATATATCTCGCTGCGGGACCAGGTAGGAGAGCGGCCCCCGGTCTCCACCGTGATCCAGTCCAGCCCGGTCTCCTCCTCGGGAGGGGCTGTACGCGCCGCGCGCTCGAGGATGGCGTGGAGCTCCCCTTGAAGGGACCGTCGGTGGCACCTTGCCAGGCGCTTGAGGGCAGCCAGGGTGGCTGCTTCGATACCTCGGATATGTACTGATTTCATACTGGTATCAATATAATACCATCAGGGCTCTGTCAAGCTGGACACCGCCCGGAGCGGCGGTCCGGATATCCCCCCGTGAATGGCGAGGGGCTGCGGGATGATCGGCCGCGCCACGTAGCGGCACAAGCGTTCGAACCCCCGCCGGTCAGGGCCTCGGACAACGCCAGGAATGGCCGCCGGCTACTCAGACCGTGATCCGGATCCCGGCCCGTTCACCGGCGGCGCGCACGTCCTCCAGAAACGACGCATCGGAACCACCGTCCCGAACCGCTGCGATTCCGAGGTCGGCTTCGGTCACACGGTCGCCGAAAAGAATGAGAACGTCATCGGGGTCGCACTGGTTCGAGGTCCAGATCAGCCCTTCAACATCCGGGGCCCATCGCTGTCCCGGATGAGGGCAAAGCGTGTGCGGCCGCCCAGGCAGGGGTTGAAGGCATTCGGGGGTGGCCCCCGGTCGGGGCCACGCTGCACCGGCCCCCCGGCCTCGAGGACGGTGAGATTGGGTTTCGCCAGGACGGCCGGGGGGCTCGGGAGGGACTCCACGGCCGGCCCGTTATCCGAACGCGGGTAGGGCGAGCCGCCCGGCGGCCTGGACTACCTGTTGAGCCTCGCCGGCAGCTCCTCGACCTCGTCGGACCGGAGATGGAGAAAGGAGAGTTTTTCATGCTGGCCGGCCATAGCGACACCTTCCATGATATTCATGACTAGAGAAAAAAGCATCCTGTCTCATGCCCTGGTGGTGCAACATCAAGGCGGCATGGGGTCCTGCTCCGCTCAGCCGATCCCGGTGTCGCCGGCGGCGAGCTGCCAGTCGCGGATACGGGCGGTCAGGCCGCGGCAGCGCCCGGCCTGCTCCGGGCGGAAGGCCAGGTTGGCGGTCTCGCCGGGATCGTCGTTCAGGTCGTAGAGCTCGTGCTGGCCGGCCGGGCTCAGGCAGAACTTCCACCCCTCGGGGGTGACGATGCAGCGCGCGGCGTCGGCCAGATCGGCCAGCCCGGCCTCGCGCGTGGTCACCCCGGCGAGGTAGCCGGGCAACGGGTCGCGCTTCAGATCCTCCTGGACCAGGTAGTTGATGCCCGTCCATTCCACGAACGCCGGCCGCGGCCGCGGATCGGCGCCGTCCAGCCACGGCGCGAGCGAGGTGCCCTGAAGGTGGCCGGGAGCGGCGAGGCCCAGCTCCTCGAGCACGGTCGGCACGATGTCGACGTGACCCACGGGCGCGTGCACGTGCCGGTCGTGGCGCTGACCCGGCCGGCTGATGAACAGCGGCACGCCGATCGACTCCTCGAACATCATGTTCTTGCCGAACAGCTGGTGGCTGCCGGCCAGGTCGCCGTGATCGGCGGTGAGGATCACCAGCGTGTCGTCGGCCGCGCCCGAGGCGTCGAGCTGGTCGAGCACCCGGCCGAGGGCGCGGTCGACCTGGGTGCACAGGCCCCAGTAGCGCTGGATCAGCAGGCGCCACGCCAGCTCCGAGCGCAGGGCGATGCCGTCCCTGGGGCGGTGCAGGGTATACAGGTGCTCCAGCAGCGCCTTGCGGGGCTGGTCCGGGCCGGGCGGATGGTGCCAGTTGTCCGGCAGCGGCACCTGGTCGAAGGGATGCAGGTCGTCCAGGGGTCCCGACAACGGATCGTGGGGCTCGTAGAAGCAGAGGGTGAGTGCGAACGGCCTGCCCGCGCGGCGGCGGATGAAGTCGCACGCCCTGGCGGCGATGTTGGACGGACCGCCCAGGTGCTCGGGGATGGCCGGCCGGTCCTTCTTGCCGAAACGTACGCCGTCGGCCGGCGTCAGCCCGTGGGCGCGCAGCAGGTGATCGGGAGCGATGTCGTTGAAGTCGAGCTCGTCGATGCCCTCGGCGCGCGGGGCCGGCCCGCCGGCGTAGCGAAGGTGGCCGCTGCGGCCGAAGAACCCGCATGCCCAGCGATCGTCGAGAAGATCGGTCAGGCAGGGGACGCGGTCGTGCATGGGGTGATCGAGGAGGGTGACCTGGCCGTTGCAGTGCGGCCAGGTGCCGGTGAACAGGCAGGCGCGCGCCGGACCGCACACCGGCTGGGCGCAGTAGGCGCGGTGGAACACGGTGCTGCGCGCGGCCAGCGCGTTCATGCGCGGCACCTGGATGCGGTCGTTGCCGTAGGCGGCCAGGGTCGAGCGCGCCTGCTGATCGGTGACGATCAGCAGCAGGTTAGGGGGCGTCGACGAGGAGCGCCGGGTCATGGCGGGGGCTCGGCCTCAATCTCAGGAATTTGCTGGTCGTTTTTTATTTTCAATGGCTGTTGGGAAAATAAAACCGCTGGCTGGTTGTTCGGAATGGGGATCCCCGGACCAGGATCGGAAAGATTATTGAACGCCAGCACTGAATCATTGCAGAAGCCATGTTCGATAGTGGGGTTTTCCGAAACCATGGGCAGGAAGCCCTGGCCAAATAAGGGATGACAGTCATGAGCAAGATGAGCCTGTTCGTCGCCGTGGCCGTTCTGGCATCCGTCTTCGGTGCATCCTGCCATCCCGACGTCGTCGATCACGTACACGACTCGTGTGCGCCTGCCGGCGCTCCGGTCAACTTCGGGTTCTACGCCTTCTTCGAGCCGGTCAGCTACAGCCAGGATCCGGACCCCGGCTCGGAGGGGTTCGGAAGGCATCTGGGCTACGAGGCCGATTTGCTCACCGCCCTCGAGGAGATGGAGGAAGGCCGCCTTGCCCTGGTGCGTCAACCCATCGCGGAATGGCCCGGCATCTGGCTGCTTCCGGCAACGCCGGCGTTCGATATGGTCGGGGGCGGCATCACGATTCTGGAGTCCCGCACGCTGGACGCTGCGGGCCGGCGAGCCATCGCATTCACATCGGGCCACATCGCCTTCCGCCAGTCCCTGCTGGTCAGATCCGAGGACGCGGAGCGCTTCGCCTCGTACGACAGCCTGACCCGCGACGTGCGCGTGGGGGTCCTTCGCGCTACGACCGGCGAGGCGCGGCTGCTGCAGATTGCCGGGATCGCCAACGGCCAAGGCGTGCTTGCTCGCGGAACGAGAATCGAGACCCCGGAGGGCACCGTGGTTGCGGACGGCACCGCCGGCTACACGATCACGGCGGCATCCGCGTCCGCCGAATTGGAAAACCGGACGCACCTCTTTCCGCCGTCGGATGCAATGCCCCAGGTCGTCTATCTTGGCGATGTGTCCGGCGATGTCGAACTGCTGGACGCTTTGGGTAACGGGACCCTGGACGCGGTTGCCCGCGGGGAGGTCGGCAACGGCGAGGCGGCGCGTGAATCCGGCGACCGCTTCGTGGTGACCGCCGTCGACTCCCTGGCAGAGTACGGGGGCTTCGCCCTCGACGCTCAGGACACGGAGATGCTGGCCTGCATCGACCAAAAGCTCGACTGGCTGACGGACGAGCGCCGGATCGGCTACGCGGAGTGGCGAGCCGATCCCGGCGTGTTCCTCGCGCGGGCGGCTTTGTGGAACCGGGAGTGAGAACCAGCAACCGCCGCCAGCTTCTCCAGCAGTTCCGTCCCAATCTCTTGACGCCCTGCGACCGCCTGGATGCGGTCGCGGGCCCGGGCCGCCGGAAGATGTCACGGTATGCCGTGCGCCTGGCATGTGAAGCCTCTCTTGCTCGACGAATCGCGGTGGCAGAACCGCTTTTCACCAACATCGGGATGGATTTCATACTATAAAGCCAAATGCTCATCGAGAGCCGCGCCGAGCCGGTGAACAACCTCGGGAAATACGGAGGACGCATCGTCTCTTTCGTTGCGCTCGACATCGTACAGTATCTGGGGCCGGTCCCGCTGCAGGCGCTTCGTTTCGTCAGGTGGAACGTGCATCGGTTCGAAGGTATCGCCGCCGATCCGCTTCCCCGGGTCGTAGCCGCGAACCAGCTTGAAACGACCGTCGAAGACCATGCGCCAGGCACTCAGGCCTGAAAACACCACTTCGCGGTGTCTGTCCCCCCCTCCTCCGAGATAACCGACAAGGGAGCGACTGTCGAGAGCTTCACCAGGCGTCAGCCCTGCCCATTCAAGAAAGCTCGCGGTCAGATCGAGGGTCGTCATCGGAGCGTCGTCGCGGCCGGCAGCAGCCACCCCCGGGCCCGCTATTGCCAGGGGAACCCCGACCGAGGCCTGCAGAGGGGACAGTTTCTGCCATTGATCGTAGTCCCCGAGCATCTCGCCGTGGTCACTGGTGAAGACAACGACCGTGTTCTCCAGATCACCCCTCTTGCCAACCTGCTCTACCAGGCGTCCGAGGCACTGATCGAGATGTTCGACCGTGGCCGCCCAGTTGCGGCGCACCTCCTGATGTGTCTCAGGGGAGATATTCCCGGTGTTGAACAGAGGCGGAGGAAAATCGACCGGGGGTTCGCGGTACCACCGGAGCATCGACTCGGTGATGTCCCAGGCGTGATGGGGGTTTTGCAGGTTCACCTCCAGGTACCACGGCTTGTCGTCAGGTGCCCGATCCAGCAAGGCGAGGGCGTTGCCGGTAATCCAGGTGTCGAAATAGGCGTCGTCGGGCAGCGTCGTCGGAAAAGTAGCCGTCCACACCCCCTCCCGGTTGCGGCGCGCGTAGTCGTCAAGGTGCTCCTGCGCCAGGCCGCGCTCGTGCAGGAACGCCATGTACGAATCCTGGGGAACCATGTCGTTGCGGCGCATCAGGGTAGTCGCCTGGTTCAGGCCGGCGTTGAAGATCGCGTCGGAAAACCCCCATTCTTCCAGCCCCTGCCGGCCGTCGATCCCCCGCAGTTGCACCGGGGGATC
>JAPOZF010000715.1 GCA_026706165.1 Gemmatimonadota bacterium | reverse complement strand
GAGGCACATGGGGCAGGGTTCGCAGCTGGGGTAGATCTCGCATCCCTCGAGGTGGAAGCTGCCGAGCCTCGAGGCCGCCTTCCTGATCGCCATGATCTCCGCGTGGGCGGTGGGGTCGTTGCTGGCGATCACCTCGTTGTATCCCTCCGAAACGATCCGGCCGCTCCTGACGATGACGGCGCCGAACGGTCCGCCTTCCCCCGCTCTCATGTGAACCCGCGAAAGCTCTATGGCCCTGCCCATGAATTCCTGCTGCATCCCGGTCTCCCTCCCTTGAAGATAAAGCCTGTCCGTACCGGATCCCTCCTTGTAGCGGACCCTTGGGGTTGGGAACCCGGCGCAAGGACAGTGTGTCTTGTACTCATTGGTGGCAAAAAAAGAAAGGAGTCTGAATCATGCATCATCTCTCTCTTTTTCTCCTGGCAATGGTTTTTGGATCCTGTGCCGAGAATCCCCTGTCCGGACGGGTGGAAAAACTGGAACAGCGGATCGACGAGCTCGAAGCGGAACAGGAGGAAGAGCGGACCGCCCTGATGGAACGGCTGGATCAGGTCGCGGTGACCGCGGACAATGCGGATGAAGTGGATGAAATCAGGGCCAAGCTTGCCCAGACCGATATCTCACCGGCCGAGTTCGAGAGACTCAGGGACCGCGTCCACGCCCTGGAGCGCCGGATCGGCGGCTGGAGCCAGGTGGTCAACGGCATGCAGCGCTCCGTCTACGCCGTGATTCACGCCGTGTTCGTTTCCGAGGAGGACGTAATTTTCACCTTCATCGGAACCGGCTTCTCGGTAACCAGGGAAACTATAGTTACCAACGGGCATATCATAGACGCACTTGTCCAGCTGGACGATCAATTCCAGGGTTTCAACGAGAGGTTCGGTACCGACCTGGAAGCCGAATGGCTCGTCGTGCAGAATTTGACTTCTTCTCTCGTACCCAGGTGGAACTATTTCTTTATAAGCCAGTACAGTACACACCGGCAATGGAACCCTGCCGATCTCAGCTCCCCGGATGTAGGTGCGCTGCATGTTCGGGAAGGGTCGATGCCCCGGTTGATACCTCTGGCGACGGTATCGGAAGCTTTGCGGTTGAAGGTGGGTTCACGGGTAGCGACGCTGGGGTTTCCCGGGGAACTGCAGGGAGGGAATCTCGATAATCTCTATCCCATCGCGACATTCAAGGACGGCACTGTCAGCGCGGTGCGTCCCCCGTTTCAGGGAGAACGCTACAGCGCGCGCGATGCTTATGTCGTTCAGCACAACCTCGATCTGTCGGGCGGCACCAGCGGCAGCCCCATCTTCGACGAGACGGGGAAGGTTCTGGCGGTCAACAATGCCGGCATCTCCAATGTCGTCCTGACCCTGGGAGGAGCTCCCGCCCGCATCTCACAGGCAGCCCTCGGGTTCGGTATTCGCGCCGACAAGATCCACGAGCTGCTCGACGAACCGGGGGTCGCTGCCAAGGCCGTGGCAACTGCCGAAACCCCCGGCTTTTCCGAGGCGTTGGATGGAAGGGAGATGAGCTCCTTCGACATCGGTACGGTAGAGGACGACCTGACGGAACGGCTGACCCGGGCAGTCTTCTCACCATAGCCTGTGCGGGCCCGGGGAACAGCCCTCCGCTACCTGATCTCGTCCTCCCAGCGCCGGTACATCTCGGGCCGGCGGTAGTGGCGGAAGAACATCGTCGTGTTCCTGCGGCTCTCATCGATGGCCGACGCGCTGAGGTCGGCGACGATCATCTCCTCTTCGCTGCCGCTCCCAACCTCCGCGATGACGGCGCCGAGGGGATCGCAGATGAAGGTGACCCCCGAGAAGGTGCGGCCCGCCCCGTTGTCGCCGACGTGATTGCAGATGGCGACGAAGACGTTGTTGTCGCAGGCGCGGGCGGGAACGTAGCGCATCCAACGGGCCCGCTTCTCCGCGGGTGTCTCCAGCGGCGAGGCATGGGGCAGGAAGATCACCTCGGCCCCTTTCTCCGCCAGCAGCGCGCTCAGCTCCGGGAAGTGGGAATCGTAGCAGATCTCGATGCCGTAGCGGGCCTTCGAATGGTCGAACACCGGAAGCTCGTCTCCGTGGCGCCAGGTGCCGATCTCGAGATCCGGGACGTGGGTCTTGCGGTAGTGGCCGGCGTACCCCTCGGGGCCGCACACGACCTGGGTGTTGTAGACGATGCCGCTGGCGTCCCTTTCGAGGATGCCGGCCAGCAGGGTGATCCCGCAGCCGCGGGAGATCTCTTCCAGCCTGCCGAGGGATTCCCCCCGGAGGGGCTCGGGCTCGGGGGTCGAGGTGTCGCCGGCGTTGTACCCGCACACGCACAGCTCGGGAAAGCAGGCGATGTCGACGTGCTGGGCCGCGGCTTCTTCCGCGAAGCGCTTGATGGTTGCCAGGTTGCGTTCGTGTTCGTCGACGCGGCAGTTCATCTGCACCGCGGCTATGCGCAGGTCCTGCATGGTATCGGTTCCTCCTCGTTGATGGTCAGCTGTCGAAGATCATCCGGCGGGCAACCCCCGGCTCCGTTCGCGTTTGTAGTCGTAGCTCTCGTCCCAGTCGAGTTTCCCGAAAAGCTTGAGCCGTTCCTGCTCTCTGCGCGCGATGAACTCCCGCAAAGCGCGGTTGACGGTCGCCTTCTTCGTCTTCTCGCCGCCGATCTCAAACGCCTTTTCGAGCAGCATCGGGTCAATCGCCAGGTTGGTCGCCATTCTGTTGTCTCCGACTCATGAAATTACACATAACCGATCCCGGGCAGGCGGTACGGACAAGTGCGCCCGGTATTCGGACGGATGAGCCAGTCCCTCCGCCCTCGAGGGGTTTTTCGCCGGGCTGGGCAAGTCCCGGCCTCGAGCCGGAAGGCATCCCGTTGGTACCTTTCCGCGAGAGGCAGCAGGGACCGCCCATGGTACATGATCGGGCACGCCCTATTTTCTGGTTTATCGGGGAAAGTCATGACCACTTCCAGCAGCATCCAGCAGCAATACCTGACAGACGGTTTCTTCCTGGCCGCAGAGCCTGTCCTGCCTCCCGGCGTCGTGCAGGCCGCTGTCGCCGGCATGGACGCGGTTCGCGAAGGCCGCTACGACGCCGGACAACCTCCCCATGGCTCGCGCTGGAACCCCGGGGACGACCCGAACGAGCTGTGCAAGATAGAGCTGCCGCAGCAGGCCGACCTCGGCATCCGCGCCCTGGTAAGCCACCCCGACCTCGGCAGGTGGGCGGCCCGGGTAACCGGCGCCCGCATGGTGCAGGTCTGGTGGACGCAGCTGCTGTACAAACCGCCACAACCCCGGGAAGGGAACGCGGAGCTCAACATCGGCTGGCACCAGGACCGCCACTACTGGCAGGTGTGGGAGGAGGGCAGCGAGCTGTTCACCGCGTGGGTTGCCCTGAGCGACGTGACCGCCGATTCAGGCCCCATGCGCTTCGTGCGGGGTTCCCACCGGTGGGGCCTGCTGGACGACGGCGGTTTCTTCCGCCAGGACCTCGACGACCAGCGCGCGGCCATTCCCGTGCCCGAGGGGAGGTCCTGGGAAGAGGTGCCCGCGCTCCTGCCTCCTGGCGGCGCCAGCTTCCACCACTGCCTCACCTTCCACGGCAGCGGTCCCAACCGCTCAGCAGGTCCCCGCCGCAGCCTCGCCATCCACATGCGCACCGGGAAGTCCGCCCCGGTGGGGGACCGCCGCGAGGGCCTCACCGCGTTCCTCGAAGACCCGGACCGCAATCCCGTCATCTACCGCGAATAGCTCGTGGACCCCGTCCTCGAACAGCTGGGTCTGGAGCCTTGGGACCTGCCCCGGGCCTGCCTGGAGGAACTGGACCGGCAGGGGTTCACCATTCTGCCAGGCATCATCGAACCAGCATGGCGCGCCAGGCTGGCCGAGGCTTTCGAGCGCCTTTCCGGGGAGGAGGGAGACCAGGCCGGCAGCGAAGTGGGGCTGACGCCCGGGGTGCGCCGCCTCTCCAACCTGGCGAACAAGGGGGAGGTGTTCGACCGCATCTATCTCCACCCGGCGCTGCTGCGGGCGGTCTGGCACGTCCTGCGGCGCCCCTTCAAGCTGCACTCCCTCAACGGCCACGACCCCCTGCCCGGCCGTGGAGAGCAGCAGCTGCACCCGGACTGGGCAGGCGACCGCACTGCCTTCCACGTGGTCAACTCCATGTGGATGCTCGACGAGTTCACCGCCGGCAACGGCGCCACCCGCGTGGTGCCCGGTACGCATCTGCTGCCCGAAAAGATCGAGGCCTACGTCGAGGACCGGACGGCCCCCCGGGAGGACGAGGTCCAGCTGACCGCCCCGGCCGGCTCGGTGGGGATCTTCAACGGCAGCCTGTGGCACAGCTGCAGCCGCAACCGGACGGGAGCGAAGCGGCGCACCCTGCACTGCGCCTTCATCGCCCGCGAGCACCCGCAGCAGACCGACCAGAAGAAGTACCTGCGCCCGGAGACGGCCCGGCGCCTGAGCCCGCTTGCCCGCTACGTGCTGGATGTATGAGCCGGTTTCCGCAACGTGTGTTGAAACGATGGAGGCCGGCGGCCCTGACCGGTGAAGGGAAGCACCCCTTACAGGGACAGACGGGCCCGGCGCACCTCCATGCAGGAGTCGTCGCCGGCGTAGTAGACGACCATGACGCCGCCGTCCGGCAGGGCCGCGGCAAAGGGCAGCCCGAAGCTCCACAGCCCCATCTCGGCCAATAGTTCGCCGGTGTCCCCCTTGCCCGCGGCGGTTTGCGGGCCGCCGGCTGCCTGGCGGTACAACTCCACCTCGGTAGCCGCGTCGAAGGGGGCGTCGGCGGCCGTTGCCAGGCGGGCGCGGATCGAGCGGGACCCGAAGCGGTCGACCCAGGCCAGGACCACCCGTCCGTCCGGCAGGATGGCCGGATGCGCCGCCTGGTCGGCGAAACCGAGGTCCTCCGGGGCGGACCAGGTAGTTCCCTCGTCCGAACTGAGGCGGCGCCGGATGTTGAGGTACCGGGTCGTCTGCCGGTCGTAGGTCCAGGTGAAAGTCGCCAGGCGGCCGTCGGGGCAGACGCAGGCGCGCTGGTCCCAGTTGAAGATGCGGCCCGCGGGGTCCTGGCAGGTGGTGACCGGGTCGCCCCAGGTCCGGCCCCGGTCTTCCGAGTACAGGTACACCACCCGCTGCAGCCACCTGCCCCGGTCCTCATAGGTCTTGTTGGTCTCGATGCTCAGGGCGAGCCGGCCGCTCGGCAGGACCAGCACGGGGTTGGTGAGGCTCGGCGGGCCGACGTCCGCGGGGACGGGCACGGGGCGCCACCCGGACCAGGTGCGCCCCAGGTCGTGGGAATCGGCCAGAACGACCTCCATCGGCAGGCAGCCCTCGGTCTCCTCGTTGAACAGGGGCTGCCCCGGGAAGGTCTGGCGGTCGACCCACATGGCGGCCAGCAACAGGCGGCCGTTCCCCAGGTCGGTGATGTACCCGACCCTGAGGGAGCCGTCGAGCCCGTTCAGGGTCGTGGCGAAAGGGGATTCGGGCGCGCCCCAGGAGTTCCCGCCGTCCTCCGAGCGCCTCAGCTCGACCGTGCCGTCGACCGAGTCCTTGCCGCTGCCGACGCGGTAGCTGGCCAGCAGCGATCCGTCGGCCAGGGGGATGACCGCGGGAAAGGTCGAAAAGGCCCGCCGGGTGCCCGGCCGGCCGCGGTTGATGCTGCCCTGATCGCTGATTCTCATTGTCGACATCCCAGGTTCGGCAGTTCGCGGGGGAAGGTTGCGGTTTTGGCGGCCCCGCTTCAGTCGGGGCGATGACGGAAGATGAGGTCGAAAGAAACTGTGTTTTTACGATAAGGTATCATTGGACTGCCGGGATGCGAGCACAAAGCCACCCCCCTTTTTTAAAACTGAGAACGGTCTCGGGGTCGTTTTGTGCCGTTGACATGAAATATTCATGTTTTCATCT
>JAPOZF010000219.1 GCA_026706165.1 Gemmatimonadota bacterium | reverse complement strand
AAGTCCGTTCCAGTCGAGGATGGCGGTGAGGTTGTCGAGCCCGTAGCGCTCGGCGACGAAGGCGGCCTCCCAGATCTGGCCTTCCTGGGAATCGCCGTCGCCGATCAGGACCCAGGTGTGGTACTGCTTCCCCTGCAACTTCGCGGCGAGGGCCATGCCGACACCGGGAGACAGCCCCTGGCCGAGCGATCCGGTCGACATGTCCAGCGAATCGAGGACCGACATGTCGGGGTGTCCCTGCAGCCGGGAGTCGACGTCGTCGAAGGTCTTCAATTCATCCACCGGGAAGAACCCCCGCAGGGCGAGCACGGCGTAGAGGCCGATCGAGGAGTGTCCCTTCGACATGATGAAGCGGTCGCGGTCCGGATGCCGCGGGGCATCGGTGCGCACGTCGAGCACCTCGAAATACAGGGAGGTCAGGATCTCGGCGGCCGACATCGGTCCGCCGAGGTGGCCGGCGCCGGCATGGTGCACCGACTCGACCACCAGGCGGCGCATAGCGATCGCCGTTCTGCGCAGCTCGACGATTCTTTCGTCACTTATTTGACCATTGGTACCCATGCCTCGATTCCTCGTTGAAAGAAGCCCCGGCAAAAGGGGTACTCCTATTTCATCTTATGCGGCCGCTTCCGGGCGGCTGGATGACCGGCTTCCCTCAGGCGTTTCGCGGGATTCCCGGGATTCCAAGGTACCCGGCCCCGTACGCCGGACGCAAAACCCCGGATGCGGATCCAACAGCCTGTTTTCACTCGTACCCGGCCATGGCCGCCTCGCCAAGCCTGGCCACACTGTCCGCCTCGGCGTTCCGGGACGCGGCGGCCAGGCTCTCCGACAAAGCTTCGAGAGTGGTGCCCAGTTCGTAATCCGCACCGGGAACAGAACCGTAAATGCGCGCGGCGCGTTCAAGAAGAGGGACCGCGCTGGCGTGCCGGCTCTGGAAAGCGAGCAGCCGGCCGAGAGCCGAGCTCGTCGCCGCCAGGTCGGGGTGAAACGGCCCCAGCGATTTCTCCTGGACCGACAGGGCCCGGCGATACATCGACTCGGCCTGCTGGAGGTCGTTGTGGGTGTACGCGGCGAATCCCTGGGTGAAGAGCTTGAGTCCCATGCCGCGGCTCGACAGGGAATCGGCCCGCTCCAGGTTTCCCCGCGCCCGCGCGACCTTGGCGAGGCCGCTCACGGTCACGGCGAGGGCGATGTCGTGGCGCTGCAGCGTGACCTCCCCTTCGTCGCGGCGCTGCAGTATCTGCCGGAAGCGCCATTCCGCGGTGTCGAGGTCTCCGCGCGCAAGGGCGAGATTCCCCAGGGAACCCAGGGCCTGCAGCAGCTCTTCCCCGGAAGAATCGAGATCGCCGGAGTCCCCTTCGAGCAGGGCGAGGGCTTCGAGGTGCAGGCTGTCGGCCGGCTCCATCAGCCCCTGTATGGCCTTGAGGCGGGCCAGGGCCTGCAGGATCCGCACCCGTGCGAAAGTCCCGGCCCCGGAGCTGTTCGCTTCGGTAAGGGCAGCCGAATAACTCTTGGTTGCCCGTTCGTACTGCCCCTTTTCGGCGGCCTCCGAGGCCTCGAGCAGGATCTCCTGCAGTGCGGCAGTATCGGGTTCACCCGTAGATTCGGTAGCCGTGGTATCGCAGCCAGCGCTGACGGCAACCGCCGCCAGCGGCCATGCGGCAAACCTGAATGTCTGCAGGAACGATTTCATGAGGGCTTCTTCATGAAGGCTTCAAAAGGTAGCACCGGAGCCATCCGGGCGGTCAAGCTCCCGGGGAGTCCCCGGCAGGCGTTGGGGGCGATTCTGCTGGCCTCGGCATCGGTGTCTGGGCCGCTGACCGTCAGCGCCGGGCCGATCCGGTTCGCCGACGCAACCGCGGCATTGGGAATCGACTTCACCCACCGCAACGGGATAAGCGCGGAAAAATACCTGCCAGAGACCTACGGCTCCGGCATCGCCTGGTTCGACAGCGACGGCGACGGCGATTTCGACCTCTACCTCGTCAACAGCGGCCACCTCGTCGGCGGCAGGGGAAACTCCTGGAATCGCTTCTACCGGAACGACGGCGACCGCTTCCGCGACGCCACCCGGGAGGCGGGCCTGTCGGGGTCGGCCTACGGCATGGGTGTCGCGGCGGCCGACTACGACAACGACGGCGACCAGGATCTCTACCTCGCCAACTGGGGCCCGGACCAGCTCCTGAGAAACGACGGATCGACATATACCGACGTCACCCCCGGAAGCGGAGTCGGGCACCCCGGGTGGTCGAGCAGCGCGGTTTTCGCCGACGGGGACAATGACGGCCTTCTCGATCTTTACGTCACCAGCTACGTGACCTTCGACCTTGCCGCCCATCCCTGGTGCGGGCGGCGCGACATGGGACTGCGGTTCTACTGCGATCCGAGCCAGTTCGCACCGACCAGGGATCTGTATTTCGCCAACTGCGGGCGCGGAAGCTTTGCGGACAGGAGCGCGGAAGCTGGAGTGGATGATCCCGGCAACGGCCTCGGAGCGGTCAGCGGCGACTTCGACGGCGACGGCGACTCGGACATCTACGTCGCCAACGACATGACCCCCAATTTTCTTTACAACAACCGGGACCCGGGCCGCTTCGACGAGGTCGGCCTGGTCACCGGAACGGCCCTGAGCGCCGACGGCAAGGCGCAGGCGGGCATGGGCGTTGACGCCGGAGATTTCGACAACGACGGCGACCTCGACCTCTTCGTTACGAACTACCAGCTGGAACACAACGCCCTGTACCGCAACGACGGATCGTACTACGCCGAGGTGTCCTTCACCACCGGGCTCGGGAAGGTCAGCCTGAACTACCTGGGGTTCGGAACCGGTTTTCTCGATTACGACAACGACGGCTGGCTCGATCTCTTCGTCGCCAACGGACACGTCCACGACAACATCGAGCAGTACGACGCGCTGGTCACCTACCGGCAGACCCCGCAGCTCCTGCGCAACCTCGGCGGCCGTTTCGAGGATGTCTCGGCCTCGCTCGGGCCGGCATTCGCGACTGCCTACGCGGGCCGCGGGGCTGCCTTCGCCGACTACGACGCCGACGGAGACACCGACATCGCCCTGCTCGACGCCGGACGCGGCGCCGTCATCCTGAGGAACGATGGGGGAAACGCCGGCCACTGGCTCGACGTCGAGCTGGAGGGGAGGAGAAACCGCGACGCGATAGGGGCAAAGCTGTGGGTGGGGGAGGCGGGGCAGCGGCGGTTTCGCGAGATCCACGGAGGGGTGGGTTACCAGTCGTCCAGTCCGTACCGCGCTCATTTCGGACTCGGATCCCTGATAGATCCGGGTCCCTTGCGGATCCGCTGGCCGAGCGGTGTCGAGCAGGTGATCACAGGGCCGCCGATCGACGGCACGGTGCGGCTGGTGGAGCCGGCTCCTTGAGGTTTCCCCGGTTTCGTCCCGCCTGTTGCCGCGTGGCGCCGACAGTGGGGAGCGCATCGCGCCCAACCTTGAATCGGGGGCGGAAGGGGCTTCTGTCCGGTTCAATGTTCTCCTCGGCCCTCTCGGACCTGCGCGCCTACCAGGGCACCCCGTGCCCGTACCCGAAGAACCAGGTCGCGTCCACGAAAAACGACACACCGACCCCGAGGAAGAACCCGGCGACCAGTCCGACGAAAAACGGCCGCGCCTGCCGGTAGGCATGAATGCCTCCGTAGGCGAGGAGGAGGGTCTTGGTCAGCCAGGCGACGAAGACGGAGAACGCGACCAGCCGGGTCATCCACATCGGGGCGAGGGCGACGCCGACCGGATGGAGGGGCCACCAGTGGAAGCGGTACTGGCACAGCGCGACCGCCGAATAGGCGAGGGCGCCGACTCCGGAGTAGAACAGCTTGCCCCAGTCGGTACCCGCGGGATTGTCTATCTGGCGGATGACGCCGCTGAAGGCCATCCTGCCGATCCCGCCGCCGGCGCCGAAGTACCACGACCGCAGGTTTCCCGCTCCGTACTCGTAGCAGACGTACAGGATGTACCAGAAGGCGGAGACGAAGCCGACCACGACCGCTGCGGCTATTGCCGCCGACATCAACCGCCGGCTCCGGGTGATGCGCTCGAGGCGCGAGGCGTGGGCGGCGGACGGCATGAAGATCGACTGAACGTCACCGTGCCATGCGTACTGCAGGCCGAGGGGGACGAGGTTGCCGGCTCCCATTGAGGTGCCGCTGACCGCGGCGGCAAAGGCCTGCCCGTTGACGGGGGTGGTCAGGTAGTACATCCCGGTTTGCACGACCAGCCTCGTCATGCCGGTGTAGGCGATAAGCACACCGGCGGTGAACAGGAGCGCGACGTACAGGTCGAGTCCGGCGGCGCAAAGCCAGCTGACGCAGTACGCCAGCCCCAGGATCAGTCCGAACACCGCAGTGCGGTAGCCGAGCATCTCGGTACCGTCGTCGAGCTGTTTCCAGGAGCTGAATGCCTGTCGAAAGACCGCGCGAAGGTGGCTCCTGCCCATCCACATGCTCCAGGCGAGCATGGCGCAGAAGGCGCCCCAGCCCTGCCAGGAAAGGGATTGCATTCCCCAGACGAACGCATCCGGCTGCGTGACGTCGTAGCCGATGCGGTTGGTGATCCCCTCCTGCAGAACGGCGACGAGGTAGAAGAACCAGATGCTGAACGAGATGCCGGTATTGGCGAAGAACATGAACCCCAGGATGGGAGGAACAAGACGGAAGTCCAGCACGGGGAAGCCCTGGCCGAGGGAGAACGGATTGCCCTCCCAGACGGCCAGATCGGCGAAGCCGGGCTGGAAGAAGCGGATCGTGCTGAACAGCACCATACCGAGGGCGATCGAAAACCCGGTCCAGAAGACGGGAGAGCGGAGAACGGTGCCCTTGCCGGCCCGTTCGTTTTCGAGCAACAGACGCGGCAGCTCGGTGATCGGGTAGACGAGCCGTTCCTCGTTCTGCCACTGCCGTCTGAGAATGACTACGATGCAGAAACAGACGAAGTAGACGGTGAACAGGAGGGTGAACCACCAGAACATCGGGCCTAGCCAGAGATGGTACGGCAGTCCCTGGCCGGATGGCAGCCCCTCCCAGAACCAACGAATCGCGCCCCCTTCCGGCTGAGGGACCGCGAAACGGGGCAGGTAGGGCTGGATCAGCACGCGCCACTGGTTCTCGGGAGTGGCGGCGTAGTAGGGGGCCGAAATCAGCGCCATCAAGGTCCCCATCACGAAGATCGGGATTCCGGTAACCACAAGGCCCATCACCAGCATGGTTATCAGCTCGGCAGGGCGGAGCGCCCAGGAGATCCCGAACCTGCGCAGCAGGGCGTTCCCGAGAACGAGTACCACGAACGGACAGCCGACGGAGGATGGGAAATGGGACCAGGTCGGTTCCGTCGACCCGACAAGCCAGAGCGAATACGGTGAACCGACGCAGATGCCGACGACCCAGAGAAAACCGAGGATGATGGCGCGGGTGCTCACCGCGGGCTCAGAGGACAGCTGCAGCAGGTCCGCCACCCGAGTGGGGAGGTAGGGGGCGGCTCTCCCGAATTCTTCAGGGCGCCGGTATCCGGGGGGCTGCTGTTTCCTGCGTTCGACCAGTCCCGGGTGGAAAGGCCCCCTGCCCGTCGTGGGAGAAAAGGGCTCTGAAGATGGACGGCGATGGCAGATGGACGGGACATCAAGGTGGAAAACAAGCCCTGGCCCAAGGAGCTGGCAAACGGTTCCGCTTTGACGAAGGAACGGGGCGACTACTCCTTCGGACCGCATGTCCGAGGGCGGCCAGGCCCAGTCCACCCAGGCCGTTCCCATCACCGTGTACCGCTACGCCTTTGAACACCTTCGCCTCGGGCGCCGGGCCGCAGCGGCGATGATCCTGTCGCTGTTTCTCCTCGCCGTCAGCATGGTTTTCATCCGCCTGCTGTTCGCCGGGAAAGGGCCGAGGCAAAACCGGCATG
>JAPOZF010000179.1 GCA_026706165.1 Gemmatimonadota bacterium | reverse complement strand
TCTGCAGGAGGGGGAAATTCAGCGGGTGGGGGGAACCTCCCCCATTCCCGTCGACATCCGGGTGATGACAGCGACCAACAGGGACCTGGATCTCCTGGTGAAGAAGAAGGAGTTCCGCAAAGATCTGTTCTATCGCGTCGCCGCTTTCCCCATCGTGATTCCGCCGCTGAGAGAGCGGCGCGAGGACATTCCCCTGCTGGCCAGGCATTTCCTCGACAGGTACGCCCAACGCGCCGACAAATCCATCAGCTTCATTTCCACAGCCGCCCTGGCCCTGTTGGTCCAGTACGACTGGCCCGGAAACGTGCGCGAGCTGGAGAACGCCATCGAACGGGCCGTGCTGCTGGAGACGGACGGGGTGCTGCAAGCCGGCAGCCTGCCTCCCCAACTGTCCCCGGTCATCGCAGCCGGAAGCGGCGGCTCGCCGCCGGCCGGGGTCCTGCCGCTGGTCGAGGTCGAGCGTCAGGCCCTCGCCCACGCCCTTGAAGTCCACGACAACAATGTCACCCAGGCGGCCCTGGCTCTGGGTATCAGTCGGGTGACCCTGTACCGGAAGCTGAAGAAATACGATCTCTTCAGGGGTTGAGCCTGCCGCCGGTCGGGACCGAAGCTCCGAATCGCTCTCTTTAGCATTCGGGGTGACCCGAGCCGCCGCCCGCGGCCCGGAGCAGGACGGGGGTTCGATACGAGACGAACCGTTTAAAAACAAAACAGTCGTACCAATTTGTAACACCCCCTCCTTATCCGAGGGTTCCTTCTTTTCAACTCCTTGCCGGACATCAAGTTGCAGTTCCTCTTCAACAGGGGACATCTCCGTTGGACCGGTTGGGTGTTTCATAAGTAAACAGTCCTTCCAAATTTCCACCCGTCCGGAAAAGGGTTCCAAGCCCTTGTCATGAAAGAAGTTAGGCCATTTCAACACGATTTGGCCCAGGTTTTGCACCATTTCTCCCCAGACTCCCGGTAGCGGATGAGAAACTCTGGTTCGGCTGTCCGAAAGGATGGACGGAAGGCACGGGACTGACAGGTAATGAATTTGCGCAAGCAACCGGCAGTACTGATATCCTGCGGCCTGATCCTGGGCCTGGCAGGAGGAGTCGCCGTTCTCCTCCACCTCTACGCCCAGGCCAGCGCCCGCCGCTTCGATCCGGCGCTCCCCGAGCTTCCCACCGCGACACAGCTTCTCGCAACCACCCGGCAGTTCGCCCCTTCGCTCGCTTCCCCTGACCTCCAGCTGATCCATGAGGCCCGGCCGCTGCCCCGCTCCGGCCTGCTGCAGCTCTACCGGGTCTCCGACAAGGGCGACCCGGTCTACGCCCTGGCGCTGGTGCGCCACGACATCGCCTGCGGCACCTGCCGCGACCTGCTGGCCGCCGTCTTCCTGACCGCCTCGACCCGGCAAATCGCAGGAGTGGCCCCCCTGGAAGCCTGGGAGAAGGAGAGCGGCTCCTTCGATCCGGACGCCTTCCTGGCGCAGCTGGAAGGAACCTCCCTGGGCGATTCGTTACGGCTCGGCCAGGATCTGGACGGCATCAGCGGGGCGACGCTGACGGTCGGGGCCATGCTGACCGAGTTGCGCGGGCTGCACTCCTGGTTCGCCTCGAGGACCGCAATCGAAGGCAAGGGAAATGGCTGATTCTACAGGGATGAATCCCATGGTAAAGCCGCTGTCCGCGGTCGCGGGGTTGCTGCTGGCGCTGTGCATCGGCATCGGCGCGCGCCTGGAGACCGGGGCGCCGCCCGGTCTGCCGCCCAAGCCGTTCGCCCACCTGCTGGGCGGGCAGGCCCCCGATTTCACCCTGCCCGGCCTCGGGGGAGAAACCGTGTCCCTGGCCGGCGCCCGGGAAGCCGATGCCTGGGTGCTCTACTTCACCGACGCGGCCTGCGGGGCCTGCAAGGCCGCCTACCCGGCAGTGAAGGCGGCTGCCGAGGTGTTGCCCATCGTCGCCGTCGCCACCGGCGACCCGGACCTGGTGCAGGCCCACATCGGAGAGGCCGCCCTCGCCATCGGCCACGACGAACAGCAGACGGTGCACCGGCTCTACGACGTGCGCGGGGTGCCCAGCGCCCTTCTGATCGACCGGGGCGGGGTGGTCCGCCACGCCGCTACCGGCAGCCGCAGCATCACCGAAGTCCTGGCGGCCTGGAACGACTCCAAGGGAGGAGGGGCATGATGGATCGCCATGCGCTCAAGCCGTTGCTGGCAGGGGGCTTGCTGGCGCTGGGGTTGATCGCCGCCCTGGCGACCGGGGACCGGCCCGAGGGTCAGGCCCCGGAGTCCTCCCTGCTCCTGCGCATAGTAGATGAAGGGTCCTCCCTGATCTCCCGGGGCACGCCGGCCCCCGACTTCGAGCTGCCGGACGCGGCCGGCGAGAACACCGTCAACCTGGAAGACCTCAAGGGGGAATCCGCGGCCGCCGTGTTCGTCAGCTTCTCCTGTCCGTACAGCCGCCAGTTGATGCGCACCGTGCTCGACGAGGGCCTGCCTGACCTGGGGCAACGCCTGCTGTTCATTCAGCGCGGGGGCGGCACCGGCCGGGAGCCGGCGCAGGAGGAGGCGGAGCTGCAGGAGGAGCTCGTCGCCCAGTTTCCGCTGCTGGAGGATGCCGACGGCAGCACCTTCGACGCCTACCGGACCAGCGGCGTGCCCACCACCTACCTGCTCGACGCCGAGGCCAAGGTGGTCGCTTCCGGCGTCGGCGAGCCGGAGGGAGCCAGGCTGGTACGGGCCCTGGCCGCCGACGTCCTGGGGGGACAGGGTAGCCGATGAACCTGTTCACCGACCCGGTCTTTCTCGTGGAGACGGCCATGCTCGCCAGCCTGCTGGCGGTCGGGTTCTACACCGGCTACACCGACCTGAAGGCGAGGCGGGTGCCCAACCGCTACACCCTGGCCCTGCTCGGGATCGGGCTGATCGGGCAGACCGCGATGGTGGCCCTCGACGTGACCACCTTCGGCCGCGTCGCCGCCTTGTTAGGCATCGGCCTGGCGGTGGCGGTCGGGCTGACCCTGTTCGGGTTCTGGGCTCCGGGAGACGCCAAGCTGTTCTGGGCCGCGGTGGCGGCCCTGCCCCCGAGCCTGTGCCCGTCGCCCGAACCGTTGGCCATGCAGGCCGCCCCGTTCGCCCTGATCCTGAACAGTCTGATCTGCTACCTGCTCGTGCTGCTGCTGGTGCCGCTGTGGCGCCGGGAGAAAGAAACCGCCCGCCCCGGGGGGAGACAGTGGCTGCGCGCCGCCCTTGGCCTGGCCGGGCTGTTGGGTCTGACCCTGGCCTTCGCCTGGCTCGTTCTGGGGCGACCGCTCAGCTACCTCGAGGCCTTTGCCGCCCTGGTCGCCGGCTGGGTCCTGCTCGACCGGGGGCTGGAGGAGAAGTACTGGGGCGTAATCCTGGTTCCCGGCCTTGCCGCCCTGCTCTACCTGTCCCATACCACCGGGGCCTGGCAGACCTGTGTGCTGATGCTCGGGGCTGTCTGGGTGCTCGAAGTGGTGTACCTGCAGGTGCGGTTCCAGTACGGCCGCGCCCTGGTGCAAGCGCTTCCGGCCGGCGAGGTCCAGGCCGGAGACGTGCCCCGGACCACGGTGAGCGCGAAAGACGGCGAGGCGCTGTGCGAGGAGGGCCGGGGGCTGACAAAGGCGCAGGCGAGGCGCCTGCGGGAGTTGGGACGCAAAGGTAGTCTGGCAGGAAATGCAATCGAGTTGGAACAGGCTTTTCCCTTCGCGCCGTTCCTCGCTGCCGGGGCCCTGCTGACCGCCCTGTTCGCAGGCAACCTGGCGCCGCCCCTGATCGACCTGGGCATATGGCTTCGAGGGGGCTGACAACATGAGAAAGTGGATAACCACGACGGACCACCTCATCCAAAATGGAAAGGGATGAAAAAATGAAGGATCTTCTTTACACGCTCTCCGGCCCCCTGGCTATCATCGGGGAGCGCCTTTCGAGCGCAATCGAGCAGACGGGTGAGCTTCTCACGAGCCGGACCGGATTCGTGGGCGAGTTCATCATGAACGAAAGCGGCCGGGTGAACCCGGAGCAGGGTTTCCGGTTCGCCTGGGGAGCGGGGCTGATCGTCGCCGCGATGATCGTGCTGGGCACGCCGCCCAAGGCCCCGGCAAACCACCATTGCTCATCCATTAAATCTTCGGGCTGCGTCACCAAGGCGCAGTGTGAAATGTGGTGCCAGGTTTGGGAAGAATGTAATTCTGGATGGTGCGTTAATCCGGGGTCGGTTAAATCCTATTGTAGATGCAAGTGACTCCAGGGGACATTGGTCCCGCCGGCGCGCCGGTCCATTTGTGACATGACCTCGGCCATTCTCCAGGCAAGCAGAAACTGACGGAATGGCCGAGTTTTTCATTCCTTGCTGTCCCGCGGGGCTTCAGCACATAGTGCAGGTAACGGCGGAATTCCCACATGCAACCCCTGTCCTTCCGAGTCGCTTTTTTCATCCTGATGCCGGCCATTGCCCTCGATGCCCAGTGGTCGGACCGCCTCTACCCGTTCAGGGAGCTGACCGACGAGATGCGCGCGCGCATCGACCTCAGGGACGGTTCGGTGGAGGACTGGTCGGAGGTCTTCCGCGAGCCGACCTTGACGCCGCTGGATTTCGCCACTCCACCATCGTATCCGGAGTACGACCCGTCGTCGTTTGATTTTCGCATCTGGCTGGCCTGGCACGATTCCGGCAACCACCTGTTCGTGGCCGCTGAGATCGTGGACGATACCTATGCAGGTGACTTCCCTTGGCGCGCGTTTCATTGGCCCCCTATCGAAGCAACCCTTCATTTTTTGGTCGACGGCGACAGCAGCGGTGGGGCGGTAGTCGAAACGGGAGAGGACAACGTGGTTATTCGGGATATCACGATGGGGCAGGCTCAAAAGTATTGGGCAGTTGCTGAAAACAACGAAAACGGCAGCAACGTTTTTCTGGAATGGGTGAGTACCCATTTTCCCTGGGCGCACCAGGTACCGTACGCCGATGGCGGCGGGCGCGTACTGGACAGTCAGCCCGTTTTCTACGTGATCGAGTTCTACGTCACCGCCTTTGACAGGTTGATCTGGGATGCCCCGGAGCAGAGTCTCGTATCGGAACTTCTCACCGGAAAGATGATTGAGTTTGCCATGTTTCTGCAGGACAGTGACATGGACCCGTCAACGCCGGACCGTGCACACGACTTGTTTGGTCCGGATGCGTCATGGGATCTGCCTTTGATTTGGACGTCAGACCATTGGGCGCATGGGATTCTTCTGGGGGCAGACGGCGGTACCAGCGGAACCGCTGTCGAAAGCGTCACCTGGGCACGCATCAAGGCCAGCCTGTCGGAGTAAAATTCGTTCTGTCTGGGCGATTCCGGGAAGAAGACTTCCCTACTATTTTTCGACGAATAATAAACACCATCTGTTTCAGACAAATGAAACATTTTTCAACTGTCTGTTCCCGTTTTTTCAGATAAGGGGGAGCTGATAAACCGGTCCGCCCTGCGCAGCCCTCGAGGAAGTCTGGAAGAGACGCTCACACTGCACCGATTGGGCCTGATGTCGATGCTGAAAGGTTCCTTCCGTACCACCAGCTGTTTCGAGAGACTTGCCCCTCGCTTTTTGTTTTTGCTGAATTTGGGATATGCGTTTCCGAAAGGATGACGCAATGCGCACTCTGTCTCGAAAACCTGAATCTGATGCGGGAAAGGATCAAAGATGCGACATCAATTCCTGTCGGCTGCCCTGCTCGCCGGGTCGTTTGCTGGAGGACAGAGCCCGGCTCGAGCCCAGCTCAGTGATCGAGTCATTCCGATCCCCGAGATAACCGAGGAGGCCGCGGTCCGAATCGACCTGCAGGATGGCACCGTCGATGAGTGGTGGGAAATACTGGGGGAGCCTGCGCTGACCATTACGGATTTCGAGATAGGGGGGGACATCAGTGCATACGATCC
>JAPOZF010000077.1 GCA_026706165.1 Gemmatimonadota bacterium | reverse complement strand
CGTATTCGGGGTCCTCGCCCTGGAGAGCGAGCCCGTCGACCCGAGGCTGTGACGCCGCTGCATGCCTGAGCCTGTCCGGCCGCTGAAATCCCGGCCGGCTCGATGACACTATTCGCCGGTGAATGTCCGAGGGGAGTTTCAGCCGGCGAACTCGCCGCGGGATTGGTTAAACGCGGATCCAGTGAGGTCGGACACCCTTCGCCCGCGCCGGCGTTCCGCACCCGACCGGGATCAGAGCGTCGGACGGACCTTCTCGGCGTCCTTGAACAGGATTTCCCGCACCGCGTTGGTCGCCTGCTCGTGAAACTCTACAGCGACCGGATCGTAGTCGGTCTCCGGCCGCGGGGTATGTTTGAAGTGACCGTACCGGTCGCTGCCGCGAACGAGCGCGGCGCTGTCCCATTCGCCGACGATCTGCCGGGTGCTCGTCGGCATGTAATGCAGCGACAGGCCGATGCGGCGGTCCTGCGACCGGTTGGGACTCGATGCGTGGGCGAGGCGGACGTTGTGGAGCGAGATTTCACCCGGCTGCAGCGGCATGGCGACCGCCTTGTCTTCGTCCACGACGACGGAAATCTCCTGACCCCGGGTCAGCATGTTGTTCCGCTGGTACTCGTCGCTGTGGGGCAGGAGGTCGCCGACGTGGCTGCCGGGCAGGACGCGCATGCAGCCGGTTTCGGGCGTCGCCGGTGAAAGAGCCAGCCAGGCGGTCACCAGGTCGCCGCTGTCGAGGCCCCAGTAGCGGAGGTCTTGGTGCCACGAGACGAAGGTTTCGCTCAGGGGTTCCTTGATCCAGAAGAAGGTGTTCCAGCACAGGATGTCGGGACCTATCAGGTCCTCGACGGCATCGAGGATGCGGTCGTTCCGCATCAGGTCGTCGATCCAGGTGAACAGGAGATGGGACTTGCTTCGCTGCGCCCCTTCGATCGGGTGGCCCTGGGAAGCCTCGAAGGTCTCGAGCTTCCGCCGGTTGGCGGCCACTTCGCCGTCGTCGAGTATGCGCACGGGCAAGTAATACCCCTCTCGCCTGTACTGGGCGATGGCGGCTTCACTCAGGATTTTCGGCATGGTCGGCCTCCGGGTCGGTTGCGGAAACGGGTGCGGGAAAGCCCCGAAGCTTGATCAGTTCCTCATCTCTTCATCGATCGCGGGGATCAACTTCAGTGATCGGTGGGTCGACAGCAACTCGCCGAACCGCATCTTTCAGACATGGCGGTCCACCCGAGGTTGTGAGGGCTTGTGGAGGCGAAAGAGATGGAAAAACGGATCCTGGGACGCACCGGGTACGAGGTCACGCGCATCGCCCTGGGCACCTACCGGTTCACCAGCGAGTTCGGGGTGCCGCGCGCCGACGCCCTGGCCCTGCTCGAGCGCGCCGTGGACCTCGGCATCAACTACATGGACACCGCCCCGTCGTACGGCTGCGGCGAGAGCGAGGAGCTGATCGGCCGGGTGCTCGCCGGCCGCCCGGACAGCCGCGTCTTCATCAGCTCGAAGATCGGGCAGCTGCGGCGGTCGATCGTCCCCTACCTCGGAGCCGAGGCGTACCGCAGCGAGGACGGCATCCGCCGCGTCGTCGACCACACCCTCTGGCTGCTGCGCAGGGACCGCCTCGACATGCTGTTCATCCACGAGCCCGAGGAGGAGGCCTGGGGGTGGGACGACAACCTCGAGGCGCCCGTGCTCCGGGTGCTGGAGGAACTCCGGGAGGAAGGGGTCGTCGGCGCCATCGGCCTCGGCAGCAACCGGGCGCCGTTTCCGGCGCGCCTCGCCGAGACCGGGCGCTTCGACGTCGTCGAGATCGCCAACGGCTACACCCTGCTGCAGCAGCCGATAGCGGAGCGGCTGCTGCCGGCGGCGCGCGCCCACGACATCGGCATCGTCGCCGGAGGGCCCTTCTGCGACGGCATGCTTTCCGCGGTGCAGCGCGGCCGCCTCGAAGAGCTGAAAAAGAGCCCGGGAGTCCCCGGCAGCCTGCTCGACGCCCGCGCCCTGGAGCTGATCGGCCGTTTCTACCGGTTCAGCGACGAGACCGGCATCCCGATGAACGAACTCGGCCTGCGCTACATCCTCTCCAACCCCGCCATCCACACCGTCATTCCCGGAGCGCAGACCTCCTCAGAAGTGGAGGCCAATTTCCGGGCCGGCCTGAAAGGGCCGCTGCCCGGCGACATCCTCGCGGCGGTCCGGGAAATCCAGGAATCGGCGGGGTGATGGGCAGGTCCCCCAAGCCGTTGAATTACCGATACTTGCCACTGTTGAATAACCAGAAACCTGCCGCCCGACAAAAAAAACGGAATGACACGGGGACTTCGGTTGTCCAATGAGTGTGGAACTGCCGTCTGACCTCGACCTGACGAGGCGCGCGCGCGACGGCGACGACGAGGCCTTTCGCATGCTGGTCGAGCGCTACGAATCGCTGGTCGCCGCCACCGCGGTGGGCATGCTGGGACCGGGACCGGATGCCGAGGACGTCGGCCAGGAGACGTTTATCCGCTTCCACGCCGCTCTCGGCCGCTTTCGCGGCGAGTCCGCGGTCGGCACCTATCTTACCCGGATCGCCATCAACCTGTCGCTCAACGCCTCGAAGAGCCGGCAGCGGTCCCGGTGGCGGTTCTGGAGCCTGGACAGCGAGGAAGACCCGGCTCCCGCCCCGGCCACGGACGGAGCAGCGCTCAGGGACCGGGCCGACACGAGGGCGGAGGTGCAGGCGGCGCTGCAACAGCTCAAACCGGATCACCGCGCCGTCGTGGTGCTGCGCATGATCCAGGAGTACTCGACCCGGGAGACCGCCGAGGCCCTGAACATACCCGAGGGAACGGTGCTGTCGCGCCTGTCGCGCGGCATGGCGAACTTGAAGAGGATCCTGCAGGGGAGGCTGGACCATGAAGACGAGTGAACGCGAACGCCTGCTGGCGCTCGCCCTCGGCGGCGAGCTCGGAAAAACGGAGAAGGCCCGTTTCGAGCACCTGCTGTCGTCGGACGAAAGCTTCCGGGCGGAGTGGGAGCAGATGCGCCAGGTCGCGGACCTGGTTTCCGGGACGCGGGCCGAGGGTTTCGAGCCGTTCTTCTCCACCCGCGTCATGGCTCGCCTGCGAGGCGAGCGCGGCGAGGTTGGCAGCTTCGCCGACGGCCTGATGCGCGCCTTCCGCCCCCTCGTGCCGGTCACCCTCGCCGCGGCTGTATTTCTGGCCGTCCTGAACTGGCGCGACCGCGACCTGATGTCCGAGGAATCTTCTTTCCTCGAGGTCACCTTCGCCGTGCCGCCGGTCTCGGTGGAAACCGCCGAAATCATGGAGATGTGACCGTGTCCTCCGGTACCAGAAGCGCCGCCATACTCATCGCCACCCTCGTGATCGGGATGGTGCTGGGGGCGCTCGGATACAGCTCCTTCCAGCGCCACCGTTTCCGCGACGCCCTGAGCCTGGCGCGGCCCGCCCACTTCACCGCGGGAATCCGCCGGGCCATCGCCCCGATCGAGGAGACCCGGCGCGCGGAAATAGCCGCGGTCCTGCGCCGCATCGACGAGCGCATGCGCGCCACCCGGACCGCCAGGAACCGGGAGCGCCGGGCGCAGCTCGATTCCGCAAGGGCGGCGCTGGAGCCGCTGCTGACGGAGGATCAGCGGCGGCGGCTGAATCGCCACCTCGAACGGCACAAGCGCATGGTCAGGCGCGCAACCCGGCCCCATCACCGGGGGAAGCGGCACTAGCCCAGGACCGAACGCGGGCAGAATGAGGCGGCAATGAATTTCGGAACCGTGCCGGCACCGGGCACGGCCGCGTGACCGGGTGCCCGGCCGAACCCATATACGGAGCAAACGAGGTGGCGATCGAACCGAATGAAGTCGACTCGAGCAGGTTCAACCCAGAAGCAGAAGACGGCATCGAGAACAAACCACCCGGAAGGCAGACGGCGCGGTTGACACCCACGGGGCGCGCGAGCAGTGGATGTGCGTATTCGTCTATGAGGTGGATGCCGAAGGGGAACCTGCCGTGGACCGAGCGGCGATGTCGTTCAGGGAGGTTTACCTGGGGAACGTGGTCACGACCGACTTCCGCAAGAACCCGCGCAGCGAGCTTGGAACAAGGACGGCCACACTGCACAAGGATGGGGTGAAGAAGCTGCGCTCGAACTGGATATACAAACTCTAAGGGCGTCCGTTCGGCTCGAAGGCGCAGAGTGCGGGAACTGCGCGAACCCCTACATCGAAATAGTGGGGATCCTTCTCGATGCCGATGCTCTCGTACCCCACCGCTTCTGCCGCCGCGAGGGTGGAACCGGCGCCGGCGAACGGGTCCAGGACGACACCCTCCCCCAGCGGCAGGACTCCGCGGACCAGTTGCCTGAGAAAGGCTTGTGGTTTCAGGCTCGGATGCGGGGCAAGGGCCCGCTCGTTCTTCCGGGTAGGGGCTGACTTGATCACGTCCCCGAACGGTTTGTCCTCGGAGGGGCGCCGGAAACCGCCGGTCTTCCACTTACGCAGATTGTCCTGCACTCGTCCCTCGACAGGCCTCCTGAAGACGATCCAGGGCTCCCACATCGAACGCGGCATCACGCTCACATCGCTGAACTCCTCGTGAGCGGCCTTTGGCCTGTCGCCGCCCCGCATGGTCATGACCAGTCTGGTGATGCTGCCTCGGCACTCCATGCCGGCCTCTTCCAGCGCACCTGCCACGATATGGACGAGGAGGGGATTTGAGGCGACAACGACGTTCGCCCCGGGAACGAGCTTGGGCAGCAGGAGCCGGCCCCAGAGGGTGAAGAACCAGCCCAGCTGATCCCGTTGCTGGTCGGTAAGGATGGTGAACCGCGGCAACGGGGAACGCGCATGGCCGTCGAAGGAGGGCGGAATCCGCCACACGCCCCCCATTCCCTGGCGCATCTTCAACTGTTGCTGGGGAGTGTACTCATGCAGTCCGTACGGAGGGTCCGTGACAACGGCATGGATACTGTTGCTTTGTCGCTCCTCCAGCCAGGCGAAGCAGTCACCGTGGATCAATGTGGTTCGGCCGAATAAGAAGGGCTGCCGCCATGGCTCGGCGTCGATCTGGAGGTCGCCCTGAAAATCCGCGAGAACTTCGGGCCTGACCCTGTAGACCCCGCGTTCCTCCCTGATGAAGGTTTCGGGCGTCTTCAACCGCAGGCATGACCTTATCGATGACCCGGGCGTCGGCCCGATTGACTGGGTTACCCTTTTCTCTATCTGGCTGACAGGCAGTCCTTCGGGTGAGGTGGCGAGAACCTGCAGGATGGCATCGCGGACCTTTCCAGGTGCATATCTCACGGGGTTTTCTTCCTTCTTTTCTATGACTGTCCACTATAGGCAGTCCAGACGTCCCATGTCAATGAAATGTGCCAAAAGACGTCATTTCCTTCGGCCTTCCTTCACTCCTTCCTCTACATAAGCCGTAGCTGTTTTCGTCCCCTTCTCTTTCGGGGTCCCGACCCCCAATATGAACAACTGGAACGAACTGTCTGCATTGCATCTCAGTTTCGTCGCCCGGCTCATTGGGATCGTGTAGATTCAGGATATGGACCGCAGCACTCTTCTCAACCACATCAGGGCTACCCACTTCGAGTCCGGCGACCGGCAGCTGGCGATAGCAGATGCGCAACGCATCTCTGCCTGTCTGGTCAAGCAGGGCGCCCGCCGGGTAGTCGGCATCGGATCCGTTTTCGATGGCCCCTGGAAAAACGGTTGCCCGAGACTCTCGCGGCATTTCGCGACCGCGTCGAAACGTTTGTCGCGTGGATGCTGGAACCAGAAGTGAACGGACCTTGACCGGAAGGGCCGGTTCCGGGATCCGGTGACCTTCCCGCCGCGGCACTTCTACTCCACCACCCGTTGAAACCTCCAAATCACCCGCTGGATCTCCGCCGAATCACCCGCTGGGTATCCGCCGAATCACCCGCTGGGTATCCGCCGAATC
>JAPOZF010000210.1 GCA_026706165.1 Gemmatimonadota bacterium | reverse complement strand
CCGGTGTACTCCAGGACCCACTGGCGGTACTTCTCCTCACCCGTCAGCAGGAAGGCGTTGGCGGCAAGGCCGGTCGCCAGGAGGTTTGCGACCGCGTCCCCACGCCCCTGGCGGTCCCGCATCGCCCGGCCGAGCCGCTCGGGAAGCGCCGGATCGCCGCTCACCGCCTCGTGGCTGGTGCAGCCCGGCACGTCGTAGAAGGGCAGGTTGTACCCCTGCCAGGGCCAGCAGGGGCTGTCCTCGAAGGTCCAGAAAGCCGGCCCCATGCTTCCGTTCCGCGCGCAGCGGATGATCCGCTTTTCCCGGTCGTAGTTGGGGGCCTCCGGATCCTCGCCGAGGAACAGCCCGGCGAAGCGGCGGGCTCGCTCGAGGTTGGCGGCGTTGCCCGGGTCGCCGGCGCAGAGCATGTAGAAGAGGTGGTTCCCCTCCCCCTGGTGGAACCAGTCGTACCCCGGCTGGTACTCCTTGACCACCATGGGGTAGCCGTGGCCGCTGCCGTGGCGGCTCATGGTCCCGGTGACGGCCTCGAACCCCCGCCGGCCGTCGGTCAGGAAGCGGTCGCTGCCGCCGAGCAGGTAGAAGAGCGGCCAGTTGTGGAAGCTCTCGTAGCAGTCGTCGAGGGCGTCGATGCTCTCGAAATCGGGAGAGGGCGGCCACAACAGGTTGCCGTCCGGCTTCGTGTATCTCTCCAGCACCCTGGGCGCCGCCTCCTCGATGGCGTCGAACAGCCGGCGCTGAAGGACCGCCCAGCGCGGCGGGTCGGGCGCGGGCTCGCGGGCTTCGATTGTGACGGTCATGCTGCGGCTCCCTGGTTGCGCATGGGGCATGGCCCGGTTGCGCGTTCAACACCCCCGGGCCGATACGCCGGGGGCATCTCTCCTTGCGCGACATTTCCGGGCGGGCGGTTTCAGTCGGTCGGTGGACAAATGGCCGGTCGATATTGTACGTGATGCCGGCAGGTCCACTCAGGTATATTCTTCCCGGAATGAATCATATCTCTGATCTGGCAACCGGCGGTGCCCGGAAAACCGCGGGTACCCGGGCAACGGCATGAGTCCGCTCCCTCGATTCACCGGACTGGAGGCAGCCGGCGCGCCGGACGCGGCCTTCGTCGACGCCATCGCCGCGGCGGCCCTCGCCGAGGACCTCGGCTCTCGGGAACCCTCCCCGGAGGCGGACCTGACCACGGCCTGGACGGTCGCCCCGCGGGCGCGGGCGCGGGCCCGCATCGTCGCCCGGCAGCGGGGGGTGATCGCCGGCCTGCCGGTCGCCTGCGCGGTCTTCCGCCGCCTCGACGGCTCGGTGCAGTTCGGCCGCCTCGCCGCGGAGGGGGGCATCGCCGAGGCGGGTGAAACCGTCGCCGAGATCTCGGGGTCGGCCCGTTCCCTGCTGGTCGGGGAGCGCACCGCCCTCAACCTGCTGCAGCGCCTCTCGGGGACCGCCACCCTGACCCGCGGCTTCGTCACCGCCATCTCCGGCACCGGGGTGCGCGTCACCGATACCCGCAAGACCACCCCCGGGCTGCGGCAGCTGGAGAAGTACGCGGTCCGCTGCGGGGGCGGCGTCAACCACCGCAGCGGGCTCAACAACGCCGCGGCGGAGCGGCTGGCCCGGGAAGGTGCCGCAAAGGCTGGTGCCGAAGGCGCCGCTTCCCCGCGCGTCATGGCGGAAGCCCGCGACCTCGACGAAGTGCGCGAGCTCACCGCCCTGGAGCGAGGCATGCGGCCGGACCGGATCCTGCTCGACAACATGCCCCCCGAGGCAATCCGGGAGGCGGTGGCGCTGATACGCCCGCACGATCCGCCGATCGAGATCGAGGCGACGGGCGGCATCGGCCTCCACAACGTCCGCGACATCGCCCTGACCGGTGTCGACCTGGTCTCGATCGGGGCCCTCACCCACTCGGCTCCCGCCCTCGACCTCAGCCTGCTGTTCGAACGCGCCTGAAACCGGCCCCGGCCCGGCTTCACCCGAACGGCTTCAGCGCCCGGATGGCGAGCACCTGCCCGGCGATCTCGTCCGCGGAGGTGTCGAGCATGCGCTCTCCCTTGTCCGCGGTGGCGGGCCGGGGGTCGCCGACCCCGCCGTGGCGGGTGCGCTGGTCGAAGCGGTGGTAGGAGGACATGCCCGGTACCCGCATCCCCTCGCGCTCGCCGTCGGGGTCGAGCTTTCCGGTGTGCACGAGGTCGGGGCGGAGCGCCAGGATCATCGACGTCTCGGTCTCCCCGGCGTGCCCGGATCCTTGCGGCAGGTCGCGGATCCGGTTGAGGGTGTCGGCGTCGGCCCAGGCCCAGCGCGAAAAAAACTCCGCCTCCCCTTCCGGGTAGCGCTCCATCAGCCGCTGCAGGAGCACCTGGATGTTGGCGCCGTTGCCGCCGTGGCTGTTCTGGATCAGGATCTTGCGGAAGCCGCTGCCGACCATGGAGGCGACGATGTCCATCATCAGCAGCAGGTGGGTCTCGCTGACGGCGCTGACCGTGCCGGGGTAGCGGATGTGGTGCTGGGAGTACCCCAGCCACTGCACCGGCAGCACGAGCACGTCGTCGGGGATGCGCTCGTGGACCCGCCGCGCCACCTCCTCCCCGATCATGCTGTCGGTCAGCACCGGCAGGTGCAGGCTGTGCTGCTCGCACGAGGCGACCGGGATGTAGACGACGATGTCGCGCGGCAGCGCGTCGATCTGGGGCGAGGTCATTTCGCCGAGGAGCATTTCGGGTCCTTTCTATTTGAACGCCGGCTTCACCGGGGCGGAGCCCCGGGCGGCGGAGAGGTTGGCCGCCTCGAGCACCCCGATGACGCGGGCCGCGGACTCCGCGGTGACCGCCAGCTTCCCCCTCCCCTGCAGGTGGCGGTACACGTTGGCGTAGAACAGCTCGGCAGTCGGCAACCGTTCCGGCACCGGGACCACGGCGCTCATCTGCCTGCCGTTGACGAGGGTGCGCAGCAGGAAGCCCTCCTCGACCGCCTCGATGGCGCCGCGGTCGCCGAGGACCCGCCAACGGGGCCGGGGACTCATCGACAGGTTCGATATGGTCTGGGTCACCTCGCAGCCCCCCTTGAACTTCAGGGTGTACTCGGAGTGGTCCTCGTTGGTGTACGACCCCCAGGCGGGGTTCTTCACCTGGAAGCCGCTGACCCAGTCGATCTCGTCCCCGACCAGCTGCAGGACCCAGTCGGTGAAGTGAGCGCCCCAGTCGTAGATGGCGCCGCCGGAGATCTTCTTGTCCGAGCGCCACCAGGCCCCCGACTCCCCGTACCTGTAGAAGCCGCACTCGATCCGGAACGGCCCGCCGATCGCCTTCTCCTTGTGTATCAAGTCACATAAAAGCAGGAAATCGCTGTCCCAGCGGCGGTTGTGGAAGGTCGACAGCATGACCTTGCGGCGCTTCGACAGGGCGATCATCTCACTGATCTCCCGGCTTGTGATCGCCAGGGGCTTCTCGCAGACCACGCCCGCCCCGGCTTCGAGGCACTGCAGCACCAGCCTGGCGTGGGTGTTGTGCGGGGTGATCACGGCGACGAGGTCGAGCTCGGCGCGGCGCAGCATGTCGCCGACGCGGCTGTAGACCGTCGCCCCCGGCCAGTCCCGGGCGGCCGCGGCCCGGTATTCGGGATCGAGATCGCAGACCGCGGCCGCCTCCATCCCCGGGTTCTTCGTCATCGCCTCCAGGTGGAGCCGCCCCATGTTGAAGGCGGGGCTGTACCCGATCACCCCGCATCGAAACCTCTTCCTCGGACTCACGTTCTTCTCCTCATCCTCCTCGCCGCGGACCCCTGCCGCGGGTTTTCAGAAATGGTCGGGCGCCCAGTAGATCACCCGGCGCCGCGGAAAAAGGGCCGCCAGCAGCCGGGACTGCGCCGGATCGACCGCCTCCCCGCGGGCAGCCGGGGAAGCCTCGATGTCGGACCAGCCGCTCTCCCCGAGCAGCAGGCGCCACAGCATCTCGCCGCTCAAAGGCAGGGCCGGCCCCGCGGGCGGCCGCGGATCGAGAAGCAGCCGCCCTTGCGAATCGAGCGCCAGGGAGGAGCGCTCCCCTCCGGCCTCGAAGAGCAGGGCGGCCGGCCCCGGGGAGGCGGACTCCACCCGCTGACGCAGCTCCGGCAGCAGGGCGGAGAGCAATCCGGAAAGGTCCAGCGCCTTCCACATGGTGGTGGCGTTCCCGGTCAGCTCCAGATCCCCGCCGCAGTACTCGCAGAGCAGATCGACGACCGGGTGCCGGTGCGGCAGCTCCCCGACGATCTCGCCGGCCCCCTGCGCGGCGCACTCCCGCAGGAAATGCCGCACCAGGGCATCGGTCGCCGTTGCCGCGGCCTCGTCGACGGCCAGCTCGCACACCTCCGCCTGCCTTTCCTCGATCCGGTAGTTGAGGTAGCCGCGCAGGTTCCCCCCGGCGTCGAGGGCGACCGCGGCAGGAAGGATTCCCCGGATCCTCGCCGGCTCCGAGTACCAGTAGGGCCGGTCCCTGACCAGGGAGCCGCTGAGGCCGGCGTTGTACCTGTCGTACAGCGCCATCGCGGCCTCGAGGTCGCGAACTTCGTCGAAGGCTTCGACCCGCCACTCCCCAGCACCCTCTCCGGGCTCCGGAAGGGTTGCCCGGGCGCCCGGGGCGGCAAGGCGGAAACCCGGCATCGGCACGCTCCCCCAGCCGTGGCGGCGGTAGAACTCGGTGGCGACCTCGGTGAAGAGCACGCTGGTGAGGTAGCCGCGGCCCCGCATCCAGTCGACGGCGTCCCGGAGCACGGCCGAGGCATGGCCGCGGCGGCGGTGGTCGGGGTGGGTTCCGACGCCGCCGATCCCCCCCATCCTCACCGCGGTTTCCCCGACCCGGACGGTGCGGTCCCAGACTCGCAGGGTGGCGACGATCCCGCCGTCGACGACCACGACCCGGGTCTGCTCGAGCTCGTACGAGGAGTCGCCGCGGATGTAGGCGTTGTAGCGTTCGTGGCCGCCCGGGCGGAAGACCAGGCACTGGAGCTCGATCATCTCCTCGAGCTCCTGCTCGCGGACGGCGCGGATCTCCACGGTCATGCCAGGGGCGGGCGCCGGTGCGCCCACGGGGCGAGGCGCTCGAAAGCCGCGGAAGCGCGCAGGACCTCGGCGTCCCGGCGCCAGCGGCCGGCGATCTGCAGGCCGGCCGGCAGGCCGTCGACGAACCCGCAGGGAAGAGTGGCCGCCGGCTGTCCGGTGATGTTGAACGGGTAGGTGAAGGCCGTCCAGCCGAGATAGGTGGCCGGGCTGCCGGCGATCTCCCCGGGATGGTCCCTGCCGGCGGGGAAGGCGGTCACCGGCAGGGCCGGGGTCATGACGAAATCGTAGCGCTCCATGAAGCGGCGCCAGTCGTGGTAGTAGTCGATGCGGCGGGCGTGCGCCGCCCCGACCTGGGGGCCGGAGCAGCGGGCCCCGGCCTCGATCACCGCGGCGAGCCCCGGGTCGAGGCGGTCCTTCACGGACTCGAAGCCGTCGTGGAACAGCCCGGCGAACGAGGTCGACCAGAGGACGTCGACGATCGGCTCCCAGGGGTCGCCGAGGTCGGGGTGGTCCTCCTCGATGCGGCAGCCGAGCCCGGCGAAGCGCTGCGCCGCGGCCTCCGCCGCGGCCACCACCTCCGGGTCGACCGCGGCGTACCCGAGATCCGGCGACCAGGCGATGCGGATCCCCGTCCAGTCGACCTCCTCCCCGAGGGAAGCGAGGCGCGGTCGCGGGCGTCCTCGCCGGCCATGACGGTGAGCATGGCCGCGGCATCGGCGACGCTGCGGGTGATCGGCCCCATGTGGGAGAACGGCTCGACGGCGCTGGCCGGGTACTGGGGAACGAGCGACCAGGAGGGCTTGAACCCGTAAACCCCGCACATGCAGGCCGGAATCCGTATCGACCCGGCTCCGTCCGACCCCTGGGCAAGCGGTCCGAACCCGGCGGCGGCCGCGGCCGCGGCG
>JAPOZF010000450.1 GCA_026706165.1 Gemmatimonadota bacterium | reverse complement strand
CAGAGGTCGAGGTGGCCGAGGCAGCCGTCGGCGTACTCGACGGCGACGAACCAGCAATGGGAGCCGGCCCGCTGGAGGTGGCGGGCGCTTACCGCGGCGATCTCCCCCCCGGCGAAGCGGGCGGCGTCGAACGCATGGGCGCCGTGCGTCATCAGCAGGTAGCGACGGCGGTCCGCTTTGGGATCGGCCTCGGGCCGCTTCGAGCCTTCGCTGGCGGCGATAACCGGCAGCAGGTTGTCCGTCATCGTGTAGCGGTCCACCGAGTCGTAGTACCACACCTTGATGGCGACGCGCTCCCCCATCTCGGCGGCGATGAAGTCGCCGGCGAAGCGGAAGCCGGGGTCGAATCGCCAGTTGTTGCCGACCTGAAGCGTCACCCCGGCCTCGCGGACGCGGGAGCGCAGCTCCTCGCACTCCTCGACGGAGGTGCCGAGCGGTTTCTCGACGAGGACGTGCTTGCCGGCGGCGACCGCCTCCAGGCTCAGCGGCACGTGGAAGGGGTCGCTGGTGGCGATGACGACGGCCTCCACCCGGGGGTCGGCGAGCATCGCGGCGTAGTCGCGGTAGGCAACCGCCGGTTCGTGCACGGCGGCCATTTTCTCGACCAGGTCCGCGGCGGCGTCGCAGATGGCGTAGAGCTCGGTGTTGCGCCCCTTGCGGCAGGCGTCGAGGTGGGCCATCTGGGCGATCGGCCCGCAGCCGAGAACGCCTACCCGAAGGAGGCGGTCCTCCCTGGCAACGGGATTGGTTGACATGGCCGGGGCGGTTGCCGGTCGGGCCCTTACCCGGTCCTGGGAGCGGGAATCTCGTTCCCTTCCGGGCGCTCCCGGTGCCGCCAGTACCCGGACGGGTCGCTGCCCCGGGCAATGATACCGACGGGGTCGAGGTTCTCCTCGAAGCGCACGTCCGGGGGGTTGTAGCGCAGGGTCAGGCCGCAACGCCTGCGCGCCGAGCTGTTCGGCACCGAGCCGTGCAGCAGCAGGTCGCTGTGCAGGGAAACCTGGCCCGCCCTCATCACGAACGGGACCGGCTCGTCCCCCCAGTCGAGCGGGTTCGGCACCGACTGGCTGAGCACGTTGGCAGACATGTCCCCCAGCTTCTCGTACGGGATCTGGCCGTGCAGGTGGGAGCCGGGGATCACCGTCATCGGGCCGTTGTCCATGCCGACGTCGTCGATCGCCAGCCACACGGTAACGATCTTGCTCGGCGTGATCGCCCAGTAGGAAGCGTCCTGGTGCCAGGCGACCTGCTTCGTCTCCCCCGGTTCCTTGCAGAAGAAATGGGTCATGGTGCAGACGAGGTCCGGGCCGAGCAGGTCCTCGACGAAATCGACGATGCGGGGCTCGACCGCGAGATCGTAGATGGCCGAACAGTGCTTGTCCCAGCCGTTGATGGAATAGCTGTTGTGGCCGGCGGCCGCGGCCCGCTGCATCAGGTCGTCGAACCAAGCGCGGTTCGCCCCGGCCTCGGACTCGCCGAAGACGTCGAGGGGAAAGACGAACCCCTTGCGGTTGAACTGGTCGACCTGGGCGCGGGTGAGGGTTTTCGGATTCCTGTTTTCCGCGGGGAAGAAGCGCAGGTCCCGCTCCATCCCGGGGTGGGCGTCGGTCAGCAGCATGGACAGATGGTTCTCGGGTTCCTGTTCTCCGCGGGGAAGAAGCGCAAGTCCCGCTCCACATGGGAATGGAGCGGCGGTCGGCCCGGCGAATAGTAACGAGGGCACATGGGGGCGGCAACGGACCGGGGGCCGGGCACCCTGTCACAACCCGGGGAGGGCCGGTCTCCTGCCATTCCCCCAGCACCGGCGCGACAGGGGAATTGTGACCCCGACTCCCGAATTATCAATACAATTGTGGAGTTGTATCCCAAAAAATCGCAGGTGAACTGACCGACTTGCGCGGCCCGGTGGCGACGGCTCTTCGGGTCCGGTCATCCGGTTTATTTCATTCTGGGCGGTTGTCCAAGGTCCGGTCGAGCGCAAGATTACCCCGGGGAAATCCGCTGCAGTTGGCAGTACCACCCACCCCGGCGCCTTTCCAATGCCCTGCCTCCCGACCATCGCGACGCTGTTACCCCGGCAATCTTCAATCAGGTCTTTCCGGCCAGCCATCATGGCCCCCTTCTTCCTCCGGCATGCCGTGGCGGCGGCGCTAATGCCCATGCTCCTTGTCCCGACCCCCGCGCTCGGGGACCCGGAGGGAGCCGGCGGCGCCGGAGTTGCCGGGGAAACCGAGGCCCGGGAGCTGTACGAGAGCGCTTTCCGGGCCCTCGCCAACGGGCGGTACGGAACGGCTTACGGCTACCTGAACGACCTGACCGCCAGGTATCCCCGAACCCTGTTCGCCCCCATGGCCGCCGAGCGGAAAAAACGCCTGGTAGCGCTGGGGCTGCATCGGGCCGGCCGCGGACCCGGCGACCGGGAGGGCCGCACCGGCGCGCTCGTGTACGGCACCCTCTACTCCACCTGGCTGGGGGTGGGCACCGCCATCGTCGCCGGTGCGGACTCGGACCAGGCCCTGGCCGCGGGCATGATGACCGGGGCCCCCGCCGGCCTGCTCGCCACCCATCTCCTGACCCGGGGCCGGGCCCTGAGCCCGGGGCAGGGAGCCCTCGTCCGGCTCGGGGGTCTCTGGGGAACCTGGCAGGGGTTCGGATGGACCGCCGCTTCCGCAGACGAACCCTCCGAGCGGCGGCTGACCGCGTTTTCGATGGCCGGGGGACTGGCCGGCATCGCCGGCAGTTCGGCGATCGCCCGCATTGCCGACCTCAGCACGGGCGACGCCAGCCTTCTCGACTTCGGTGGTCTCTGGGGAACGTGGTTCGGTTTCTGCCTCTCGGTCATGGCCGAAGCGGACGACAACGCGGTTTTGAAGAGTTCCCTGACAGGTGGAAACCTCGGCCTCGCCGCCATGGCGATGCTGGTCCCCCGGGTCGGGCTGAGCCGGGAGCAGGTCCGCCTGATCAACCTCGGGGGAATGGCGGGCACTTTCGTGGCCACCGGCATCGTCGGCCTGCTCGCCCTGGGAGGCAACTTCGAGAATGCCACGGTTCCCATGGGCATCATAACGGCGGGGGGCATCGCCGGTCTCTGGTCGGGATTCGCGATCCGGCGGCACGAGCTTTCGTCCGGAGCCTTCTCCCGGGGCAGCGCTCAATGGTCGGCGGAACGGGGCTGGCCGGCTCCTGCCCCCGGGGCATCCTTCCCGGCCGCTTCCCGCAGATCGATCGGGGAAGGCCCGCCGCATGGTTCGGCGGCCATCCGCGCCGTCCTTATGACAGTCAGGTTCTGAACGGAAGCCATGCTCTCGAAAGGGTGGGCGATCCCGGTTCTGTGGGCGGTCTGGCTGCCGTGCCAGCTCTGCGCCCAGCGGGGCGCGGAGCAGCCCGAGGTTCTGGAAGCCAGGATCCTGTACGAAGCCGCGGCCGGACTGATGGACCGGGGGGAGTACGACAAGGCCCTGCTGCGCTTCGACTGGATTTCCGCGAACTACAAGGAGATCTCGTACTCCCGCCTCGCCCGTCACAGAATGGTTGAGATCCGCCGCATGAAGAGCTTCGAGGTCGCCATCAGCCCCCCGGCCAGGGTGGGGCTGACCGTCTTCGGAACCGTGTACGCCACCTGGGTCGGCATCGGCGCCGGCATCCTGGCCGAGTCGGAGGAGCTGGTCTACCTGGGGATGATCGGCGGACCCGTCGTCGGCATGGTGACCTCTCTCGACCGGACCCGGGAAGCACCGCTCGGCAACGGGCAGGCCTCCCTGCTCGCCCTCGGCGGAGCCTGGGGGACCTGGCAGGGGATCGGAGTGGCGATCCTGGCCGGCAGCGAATACAAGGGAGTGATCGCCGCGAGCATGGGCGGGGGGGCCCTGGGGTTCGCGGCCGCCTCTTCCATCGTGGGCCGGACCTGGGTGACCGCCGGCGAGGCGACCCTGGTCAACTTCGGGGGGATATGGGGCGCCTGGTTCGCGCTGTGCGCCGCCAGGAGCCTGGGGGTGACGGACAGCGACGCGCTTCTCGCCAGCGCCATGGCGGGAGGGAACCTCGGTCTGCTGAAAACGGGAGCTCTCGCTCCCCGCCTCGGGATGAGCGGAGGCCGGGCGCGGCTGATCAATCTCGGCGGCATCGTCGGCTCCCTGTACGGACTGGGAACCGCGGTCCTGGCCGACCTCCACAACCGGGAGCCTCCCACCTACGGCATGATGCTGGCAGGGGGGACCCTCGGGCTGGGGGCCGGGACCTGGTTCACCCGGAACCACGAGGCGACGCAGGAGTTTTTCGCATCGAGGGACCCGGGCGGTTCCCCGGGCACGGGACCGGAACTTTCGGGCCCGGGCCTGCCCGTGCCGGGGTTGCTTCCTTCTCCGGGGGCATTCGGCGGAGACGGGATGGCGGGGCCGGCGCTCGAGGTGCAAATGGACCTGGCGCGCCTCCGGTTTTGAGGGGGAAGATCAGGTGCCCCGTACAGGACGAGAGCGAACCGGATAAATCAGAAGGGCGGTGTTCGACCTGGGGCGGGCATGCCAGTTGGCACGGTCATCTTCCGAACAGCCGTGAACGACAGTTGCGCCGAGGGCATATAGCGGATCGGTGGCCGGAATCGTCGCTTCCGGCCCGCTGGACCTCCCTCGACCACAACCGTGACGACAGTGGCGCAGAGGGCACTGCGAACCCGTAAGCGGAGTCGCGCTTCCGACATGCTGGAACCGACATCGACCGCGGCCGTGAACGAGCGGAGCACCCAAGGATGCCGGACCCGGGCCACGGATCGAGCACCCCCGAATGCGGCCGGGTTTGGGCCAGGCTGCCAAGGCATGGCAGGCCCATGTGCGGGACCCGCGCTTCCGGACCCGCCGGGAATCTGCCCCCGGCCTCGGCGGTTACGGCAGCGGAACCGGGGAAACTGCGACCGGTGTCACGACCGGCCCCGCGGGAACCCATCGGACCCGGCCGTGAACGACAGCTGTGCCAACGAACTGCAACCCCGTGTCTCGAATCGGCGCTTCCGGCCCCGTTTGCTCCGGGTCCGTGTCAGGCGCCGTACAAATCGAAATGAATCAGCCGCTGACCGGGTGGGAGGCCATGATCCCGTCCCACTGCGCCACCCCGGTGCAGACCGCGTCCGGGTCGGCGGCGCTGCGGGCGATGAAGCCGGGAACGTTGTCGCGCCCCGTCGGCATGGCCGGGTCGCTGTAGCGCAGGTCGAGGCTCCAGCGGATGTGGTCGGAGCGGTTGGGGATGGAGCGGTGCAGGGTCTTGTGCATGATCAGCAGCACGCCGCCGACGGCGATCTCGCACGGGACCTGCTCCCCGGGTGGCAGGTGCTCGTCGGGGATCCCCTTGAAGTTGCGGGCCGGCCCCATGCCGTACTCGTGCGGGATCAGGGGGGCCCTGTGGCTGCCGGCGATGACTTCCATGCAGCCGTTCTCGCGGGTCGCGTCGACCATCGGGATCCAGAAGTTCACCATAAAGGTGTCCGAGGCGTCGGGCTGCAGGTAGCCGAGGTCCTGGTGCCAGGGCACGACCCCCTCGTCCTGGCCGGGGAGCTTGGCGCGCAGGTTGAACTGGGGGTGGGCGAGGATCTCCGGGCCGATGACGGACTCGACGATGTCGAGGATGGGCGGGGCGGTGACGATCTCGAACATGCCCGGGGTGCGCAGCTTGCCGTGAAACGGCCCCAGCAGTTCCGCGGGATGGCCGAGCGCCTCGGCGACGCGGGCGAGACGGCGGGAGAACGGCTCTTTTTCGAACAGGTCGTCGAGGCGACCCTCCGCATGGGCTCGCTCCGCTCCCGCGGACACCATCACGTCGAGCTCCCCTTTCAGGGTGTCGAACAGGGAGGGGTCGAACACCTCCTCGATCAGCAGGTAGCCCTGCTGTTTGTAAAGGTCGAGCTGTCGTTCGGTCAGTCCCGGCATGTCGTCTCTCCTCGAGCCTGGTGTCTGGGGGCGCAAGTAAGGGTACGGAGG
>JAPOZF010000522.1 GCA_026706165.1 Gemmatimonadota bacterium | reverse complement strand
CCGGATCATCGCCAGCGGAACCTGGACCAGCGGATACAGCAGACGCTCGTTGACCATCCATTGACGGAACCTAAGGACGACGGCGCAGATCATCACCATGTACAGGGCGAGAATCAGCACCGTCCAGGCGGCCAGCGGCTTGACCCACGGCTGCCAGGGGATCGCCATGTCCCGGGGCAGGCCCTCGTAGAAGTACTTGATCGCCGACGGCTCCTCGACCACCATCCAGGACTTGACGAAAGGCTGAATCTGCTCCTGCCATTCGTTCTCCGGCCCCGAGTAGTAATGGAGGGAGGTCAGTCCGGGAAGCACGTACTCCATCAGCCCCATCGTCGGAATGGAGCAGGCGGTGATCATCATGGAGTAGATCACGGCGAGCTCCGGCTGCCGGAAGCGGAAACGCCGGTTGAAAAGGGAAAGGGATGCGTTGGCGAGAAGCAGGAGAAAGAGCAGGAAGACGGCGGCCGAGGTGCCGAAGTCGAGGGCGAGAAGCGAGCCCTGCAGCACCATGTTGGAATAGGGGGCGAAGACACTGATGACAAGGCACAACAAGGCCCCGGCGAGGAGGGTCCGCGCCCCGAATGGAGAATCGGTGGTCATGAATGAGGGATCTCGGATCCGGCCCGGACAGCCCCACTGGCGCATCGCTGTGCAGGCCTCGGCCGCATGGGCTTTTTCACCGGGAGTGCAAAAAGATCAGCACGGTCGCCGCGCCATGCACGAGCCGTTAGATTCCCGCCGGCTGACGTAACCCGAGGAAAATCCCATGACAGAAGCAATCCTGCGCGCTCAAGGCCGCACGGCTCCGCCCCACTGGGCGGTGCGCCAGCGCCACCTTATCGACCTGATGGACCGGGCCGCGGTCCCCTTCACCGGGCACGCGACCCGTCCGGACGGAACCCTGATCCAGCGCACCGTCTGGACGAGCATGGACGGCACCGACAACGGTTACGAGGCCTTCCTGTCGTTTCCGCTCTTCTACCTCCTCGGGGGCGGCGAGTTCATCCACCGCACCGCCCGCAGGGAGTGGGACGCCATAACCTGGCAGTACGCCGACTACGGCACCGTCGACCGCGAGTTCGTCACCGGCTTCGACTGGTTCCACCACAGCGAGAGCTACACCTACATCTACTATCTCGCCATGGCCGACCCCGGGCATTACATCGACCGCAACCGCGCCCTGCGCTACGCCGCCATGTACACCGGGGAAGACCCCCTGGCTCCGAACTGGGACGCGGAGAAGCGGATGATACGCAGCCCGCTGAACGGCAGCCGCGGCCCGCGCTTCGTCACCACCCGGGCTGACTGGGAATACCACCGGCCGATCCTGGCCGATTACCTGTCCCCGTTCGAGGACATGCCCGGGGCCGACAGCAGGGACCCGATGTTCAAGGTCGACTGGACAGACGACGAAACCTTCGCCCGGGTGCTCGCCCTCATCAACGAGCGCATGACCCGCTGCGACGTGCCCCTGAACCTCAGCGCCGCCGGCATGGTCACCAACGCCTACCTGTACACCGGGGAGGAGAAGTACAGGAATTGGGTGCTCGACTACCTGGCGAGGTGGGTCGAGCACCGCGACGCCAACGGCGGCATCATGCCGGACAACATCGGGCCCGGCGGAAAAATCGGGGAGCTGAACAGCGGCAAGTGGTGGGGCGGGTATTACGGCTGGCGCTGGCCCCACGGGGCCCGCAACGTCGTCGAGCCGGCCTTCGTCGCCGGCAGCTGCGCGGCGCTGATGACGGGGGACATGTCGCATCTCGACCTCTGCCGCTCCCAGCTCGACATGCTGTGGTCCCTGCGCCGCGAGATCGACGGGGTGCCGATGGTCCCGTCCCGGCACGGCGACCGGGGCTGGTTCGACTACCGGCGGCCGGACCCCTACCACTACATCCACCTCTACTACCTGAGCCGGAGCGAGGAGGATCTCGCCCGCCTCGACGAGCTGTTCCCGGACCGGGAGGGGTTCGCCGGCCTGCCGGAAGACTGGGGCTCCGGCAAGGCGGGGATCTGCCCGCCCCTGGCCTGGGCCGCTTTCGTCGAGGGGAAGAACCCGGGGTTCCCGGAGCAGGTCCTCGACACGACCTACAGCAGCGTCTGCCGCGCCCTCGACCGGCTCGAGGCCGACGACAGCGACCCGGAGACGCGGGAGTGCTACCACTTCCAGCCGCTCTGCCCGGTGCTGCCGGAGGGTCTCGTACAGATGGCGATGGGGACGCCGGCGGCGGTGTACAACGGCGGCCTGCTGCAGGCACACCTGCGCTACTTCGACCCGGAGCAGCGGCGCGCCGGGCTGCCCCCGCACGTGGCCGCCCTCGCCGACCGCGCCGGTGGGGACGGAGCCCGGGTGACCCTCGTCAACACCGATCCGGTGCAGTCCCGCCCGGTGCTGATTCAGGCCGGCTCCTTCGGCGAGCACGAGTTCACCGAGGCTTGCGGAACGGACGGCCGCGGGGAAGAGCAGCGGGTGGCCGTGGGTAACAGGCACCTCGTCGTCGAGCTGGGAGCGGCGGCGCGCATCGAGCTCGACCTCGGGATGAAGCGGTTCGTCCACCGGCCTTCGTACGACTTCCCGCCCATGGAGGGGGCATCGGGCTGATCCCGGCCTCCCGCGGCCGGGGCGCCGGATCTCCGGCCCTTGCCGGGGAACAGGGAGTTGCCGGTCGACGGAGCGGTGCCCTGAGGCGAACCGCCGGCCAGTGGCAATTCTCACCAGAAAATCTTCGAGTCTGGAGGGGGGCGCGGCTCAGTAGGCGCCGTCGTGCCGGGTCCCGAGGTACCCGCCCCAGGCGATGCGCCGGGGTACAGGCGCCCTCAGGTCGATCCGCACGAGGCTGCCGCGCTCACCGGCCTGGCGCAGGGGCACGAACCACTCGAGCAGCCCGTCCCCGTCGGCGTCGGCCACCAGCCCGGCCCCGGAATTGAAGCCGTCGGTCTCGGCGAGGGTATCGATCCGCGCCTCCTCGACGTGCACTGCCTGCATGCGGGATCTGCTCGTTGCTCCCCGGAACAGCCCGGCGTCCGACCGGGTGATGAGGATCTCGTCGCGGCCGTCGGCGTCGAGGTCGACGGCGAGAGGTGAGGCCGGCACCAGATCGCGGACCATCCTCCGCTCCCACAGCCCGGCCCCGGTGCCGCCGTCGAAGACCCGGACGACCGAGGCCGTCCACCGGGGGAAGATCCCCTCCTGCTCGACCTGGACGACGTCGAGATCGCCGTCCCCGTCGAAGTCCCCGATGGCAGGGCTCGACTGGGTCTCTTCGTCGACAGGGGCGTCAAAGCTCCACAACGGCGCCAGGGTGCGGCCCGACAGGGCGATGATGCGGCCGTCGAACGGCACCGCGACGAGGTCGAGGACGCCGTACCCGTCGAGGTCGGCAAGGGAGGGGGGAGCGATCGCCCCCTTGTACTCGACGAAGTCGACGAGGGACCGGATCCCCGCGAGGCCGCCGGCCAGCACTTCTTCGGCGGCCACCGCCCAGAGAGATCCGGGGAACGTCTCTCCCCCGGTGCCGAAGACCACCCACTCTTCGTCCATTCGCCGCCACAGCAGCGGGGAGCAGTAGGTCTCGCGATGGTCGGGAACCAGCATCCGGTGGATGACGGAGCCGTCCCTGCCGCTGACGACCATCAGGTGGCCTGGGGGACGGCCCTCGAACTTCCCCAGCGCCGAATCCCCGCCGTTGGTCACGACCCAGTCGCCGATGCCGTCCCCGTCGGCGTCGCCGAGCTCGAAGCCGGTGTAGAAGTTGTAGATCCCCTGTTTCTTGCCGTCGCCGCCGAACGGGCGGAAGCGCCACAGCACCGCCCCCCGGGCGGCGTCGATGGCGCGGAGCTGGCCGTTGCGCCCGGCCACCACCCAGGGGTGCACACCGGAGTCCGCAGGGGTCAGGGGCTGGGGAAGCGCGAACAGCTCCTGCTCCGTATCGACGCGCCAGCGATGCTCACCGGTGGTTACGTCGACCGCGACCACCCCGCCGGCGAGGGAATCCTCGCTGCCGAAAGCCATCAGCAGCTCCGGCTTTTCCGCGGTCTCGATCAGTCGGGGAGAGCTGAAGGTGCCGTAGGGAAGCGGCGACTCCCACACGATCGCGGCGCGCCCCGGATCCTCGGCGAAGGCCGGCGAAAAACAGGGGAAAAGACAGGCCGCCAGCCTGAGGCAGGTTCTGCAGGCTGACCGGGAACCCGAACTCCGGGAACCAGGGATTCCTGCAGTGCTCGCATCTCTCATCGGTTTCTTTCTCGAGATCCGGGTCAAAGGTTGGGTCCGCCGGCTTCGCGACCGCCCGAGGCATGGCACCCGGCTCCGGACCGGCCGTCAAACCCGGTGGTTGGCAGGCAGGGGAAGATACTCCCGGACCGGCAAAATGCTGTTGGATTTCCTTCGACATTGGCCATATATTACTCCCATTCAACCCTCTGCACCCGCAGGGGGGTTTTATTTCGGCAGTCGTTCCGCGCTGTTCTGAGTCACATCCCCCCAGTCCATCTCGAAACGTCCTGCTGCAATCACATGCTCCACAGGGAGGGTTTTACCAATGGCGGAACGCCAATCAGGAACAGTGAAGTGGTTCAACGACGCCAAGGGCTTCGGCTTCATCAGCGTGCAGAACGGGGACGATGTCTTCGTGCACTACAGCGCCATCCAGACAGACGGCTTCAAGTCGCTCGCTGAAGGCCAGCAGGTCGAGTTCGAGGTGGTTCAGGGTCAGAAGGGCCCGGCCGCGGAGAACGTAAGGCCGCTGTAGCACCGACCGCTTCGGAAAAACAGAGGGCGCCGGGGATTGCTCGGCGCCCTCTTTGTATGTACGGGCCCGCCGGCAGCCATCAAGAAAAACAAGCCCGCCTCCTGAACCGCCGGAAGGCCCGACCTGCCCGGCCATGCGAGGGCGGCCCCTGTTCGCATGCACTGCCGGCAATCCCGGCCCCGCTCCGGTCATGCGGCGGCTTCCTCTTTCAGCAAGCACATCCGGTATCAACGCGCACAGGGCCAGGGGAAGTGGCAGGTCTCCGAAGCAAGCCCGACCTGTCCCTGGCATGGCGGCCTCCGCGGTTCCGCCGTGCTCCTGCGGCATTCCCCCTACCCCTTGATCCCGGAGGCGCTGATCCCCTCGATGAACCGCTTCTGCGCCAGGAAGAAGACGACGATGACCGGTACGATCATTACCGTGGTCAGCGCCATCACCAGGTTCCAGGGCGTCACCTGGGTGCCGGCCCCCCCGATGATCACCCCGGCCTTGGCGATGAAATAGAAAAGCCCGACCGGCATCGTGTAGAGCCTCTCGTCGTGCAGGTAGATGAGAGGGCCGAACAGGTCGTTCCAGCTGGCGAGGAAGGTGAACACCGTGACCGTGAGCAGGACCGGCGTGCTCAGGGGAACGACGACGTGCCAGAGGATGCGCAGTTCGGAGGCGCCGTCCATGCGGGCGGCTTCGATATATCCGTGAGGTATGGTGAGGAAGAACTGGCGAAGCAGGAAGATCCCGAAGACGTTGGCGCCGAGCCAGTGCGGCACGATCAGAGGGTAGTAGGTGTTCACCCAGCCGATCTGGGCGAAGAACTTGAACAGCGGAATGATCGTCACCTGTCCGGGCAGCATCATCGTCGCCAGCAGGGCGGCGAAGATCGGCCCCTTGAAACGCACGCGGATGAAGACGAAGGCGTAGGCCGCCGCCGAGCAGGAAACCAGTGTTCCGGCAATCGTCATCCCGGTCACGAACACGGAGTTCCACAGGAACCTGCCGAACTCGAACTCCCGGAACACCACGAGGTAATTTTCCCACTGCGGACTGCCGGGGATCCACTTCATCGGCTCCTGCAGGACCTCGGTGAACGACTTCAGGCTCGTCATCAGCATCCAGCCGAGCGGGAACAGCATCAGCGCCGCTCCCCCGACGAGGGCGCCGTAGAACAGCACCAGCCCCGGACGCACCCCGCCCTCACTGTTCATGGTGCACCCACTTGCT